>JAHLWV010000284.1 GCA_019057735.1 Promethearchaeota archaeon
TAAAATTAAATTGGATAAAGTAACTACCCTTTTCTTCATTTTTACCTTCTACTATTCCCTCTAATTCGGTGCCAAAAATTATTTTAGTACCTGAACGAACAATCTTTCCTGGTTTTACCAAAACTTCCCAATATCTATCCTTTGTAGATTTAAGAAGTAAAACTTCTACTTTCCCTTTGGTTTTTTCTTTAAAGCCATATAACCTTGCAGGTAAAACCTTAGTATTATTTAAAACTAAAAGGTCGCCTTTTTTAAGATAACCTTTAATGTCTTTAAAATTTTTATGTTGAATTTCTTTCCTGGGCCGATTCAGAGCCATCAAACGACTACGATCTCTTGGCTTAATTGGCTTTTGGGCAATAAAACCCGAAGGAAGATAATAATCAAATTCTTCTAATTTCATTTTCCACTCATCTGTTTATTTTTAATATTTTTTTATAATATCTATTCCCTGATAGTAATATTCTAAAATATCTTGATATCCGGATCCTTGAAGTGCCATACCGTATGCACCCCATTGAGACATTCCAACCCCATGTCCATTTCCTGAACCAGAAAATAGAAAGGTTAAAGGAGTGTTTAATTTTATAATTTTTACTTTAGGCATTATTTTTTCTTTTTCTCCTTCCCTTTCTTGCTTATTTCTCTTCATTAATTCGATCAATTCCTTAATGGTCCAGTCTTTCTTTTGTTCTAAAATTTCTTTAATTGACTCTTTTTGCTCTTCTTTGTCCTTAATTTCCTTTTTATCCTTTGTATCTTCCGTAATATTCAATTCTTTCCCGATTATTTCGATATTGAAAAGCGTACTCCTGATCAAATCTGCCCCTATTAAACTTCTAAAATCATTAGCTTTCATATGAATAACTTTATTATTACCAGCAGTAAAAACTAGCTCGCTTATCCTGCCGGTTTTGCTTCTTTTAATTGGTTCAATAGAAACAACTGAATTTATCGTATAGCCTTGTTTTTGTAGTTTTTCTGTTAAGTCCTTCTCGTCTATAGAGTAAGACCAGGTGTGATGCGGAGGAGAAACCTTTTCTTCAAATTTTGATTTTACACCTCTTAAATAAGGCAAGGAACTTCCCCAAACATTCTCGCTATTCTCAGTATATCCTCCACTATCAGAATGATAAACTGCATCGATAGGTTTGCCTTTATAGGTTATAATCACTCCCCGAGTTTCGTCAACAGCTCTATTAGTTAAGGGGTCTTCATGGTTCACTCCTCCGTACGCTTGACTGTTGGTAGAAGCACAGATATTGTAACCCTTATCAATATATTTATTCATATTAAAGATCGCAAAAGTTCTGGCTGCAATCGCTTGAGCCTTTAAGACATCTTCCGGCCAGCGTGGAGAAATTTCTTTCTTTAGAACCCCGTAAAGATACTCCTCAATACCGATGATATTAATGACATTCAATTTTCTATACTCTTTATCAATGCCTACCTCCATATTTCCTCGATAGCGATATTTTTGTCCATTAACTATAACTATAACTTTAGTATTCCCAACCGGAACAATTCTTATAGGGCCTGAATAAACACCTTTTCCCAAAATCTCTACCCCTTTAGCATGGAGTAGTAATTTGATTGTCTTATTGCGTTCTTCGCTTATAAGATTATTTGATTTTAAATTATAAATTTTAAAAGGGCCGTCTCCGCCTATATTGATTTCGGTTTGATTTAAGAATATGCCCACTCGGAGTATTGGCTGTTTTTCTGCTGATAAGATATTATTAGCAGATATGAGCAGCGAAAAAATACATATTCCTAAAAATAAAAAAATTTTTTTAACTTTTTCTATGTTTAATTTTATCAATCAACTTATCTCCTATTTTTAATTCTTCGTTCATACTTCTTTCATGATATAGCGTGTAGTAGTATGACAACCGAGTTACTTTTTACATTATTTCCTTTACATTTCCTTTTATTTTTCTTTCTTCATTACGGCAACACCGCAATACTGCGCGCTGTACACTCTACGCTACTTTTGCTATTCGCTATTTTTATAACAATTTCCCCTGAGCATCTCCTTTTTTGCCAAAATATTTATATGTTAAATCCGTTGCTACTCTTCCCTTGGGAGTTCGATGAAGAAAACCTTTTTGCAAAAGATACGGTTCATAAACATCGCAAATAGTGTCCATATCTTCACTGATGGAGGCAGCTAATGTTTGCAGACCCACTGGACCGCCAGAAAATTTTTCTATTATAGTAAGTAATAATTTTCTATCTATGTTACATAAACCAAAATCATCAATCTCCATCATTTCTAAACCATAATCAGCAATTTCTTTGTTAATAACTCCTTCGCCTTTTATTTGAGCATAATCACGAAGTCTTCTTAAAAGTCTATTGGCAATACGAGGGGTGCCTCTTGACCTTAGTGAAATCTTTTTTGCCGCTTCTTCGGTCATTTTAACTTTTAATATTTTAGAAGACCTTATTACTATCTGTTCAAGTTCATTTTCTTGATAGTAACCAACTCGGGTTATAACTCCAAAACGGCTTCTTAGGGGCGAGGTAATTAACCCTGTACGAGTCGTAGCACCTATAAGAGTAAATTTCGGTAGACTTATACGTATGGAACGAGCACTTGGACCTTTGCCGATCAGAATGTCTAATTCAAAATCTTCCATAGCTGGATATAATATTTCTTCTACTGCTCGATTTAGCCGGTGAATTTCGTCAATAAATAAAACATCATTCTCCTGTAAATTAGTAATTATAGCTGCTAAGTCTCCTGCTCTTTCAATAACTGGTCCGGAAGTCATCTTAATGTTGACTCCCATCTCATTAGATATTATATAAGCTAAAGTAGTTTTGCCTAAACCTGGGGGACCATATAAAAGAATGTGATCAATGGGTTCTTCCCTTTTTCGGGCAGCACTTATATATATATTAAAATTTTTTCTAATATTTTCTTGTCCAATAAATTCTTTAAAAAATTTAGGCCTTAAGTTTATATCTAAATCCGGTTCTTCTTTCCTTAATCCTAAATCAATAGCTTTTTCTTTAAATTCCATCTATTACTCCATTAAATATTAAAACAAAACATTTTTAAAACCAGCAACTACAATTATTAAAAACTGTTGGTAAGTTAAAATTAATAATTATCCTATAATCTTCAGAGATTCTCGAACTAATTCTTCCACCGTTAATTTCCCTTTAAATTTCTCTTGGGTTTTTTCCACAGAGGACTTTGCTTTTTTGTAAGTATAACCTAACACTTTAAGAGCATCTATGGCATCACTTATATTCTCAGATTTAAAGGTTTTTTCTACGCCTGCTTCCAGGAAAGTGATTTTGCTTATTTTTTCTTTTAATTCTAACACAATCTTTTTAGCTAACTTATTTCCGATACCTACTATCGCCGTAATTGAATCTAAATCTTCTTGGACAATTGCTTTACTAAAATCATCAGGAGTCGTTTTGGATAAGATATTTAAGCCTACTTTTGGACCAACCCCCGGTGTGCCAATCAGCAATTCAAAGAAATTTTTTTCTTCTTTAGTTAAAAATCCATAAAGCATTATTTTGTCTTCTCTTAGATATAAGTAAGTATAAATTTTAGTTTTATCACCGGTTTTCAAAGAAATATTATTATAAGCAGGGATATTGATTTGATACCCTACTCCATTTGTACTTAATACAAGATAACTTACTCCAACCGTATCAACTATTCCTTCTAAAAAAGATATCAAATTTAAACCTCCTGTAATAATAGTTAACTGGTTCATTAGTTATCCAGTTTGCTGGTTACCCGGTTTGTCAGTTAAAATACAGTGATAAGTGATGAGTAATGTGTGACAATTAAATAGTTGCATGTTTCGGATTGCGGGTTTTCTCTTTTTGTCATTTAAATCTGAACGCGATACTCGATACTCAATACTTATTTAATACTTAGTATGTATATGGCAAATTGCCGCTGCCAAAGCATCTGCAGCATGATCAGGCCGAGGAATTTCAGATAAATTGAGCAGGATTTTGACCATCGACTGAACTTGATGTTTTT
>JAHLWV010000285.1 GCA_019057735.1 Promethearchaeota archaeon
TTTAAAATTAAAACATCCTAGAAATTATGAACGCACGAGAAAGAATGTTAAGAGCATTAAACCACGAAGAAGTCGATCGGATACCTCTTTTCTGTCAAGAAATCATGCCTGGCTTTAGAAAAGAACTATTAAAATATTGGGGTGCTGATTTCAAAAGGGTTAGAAAATACTTTTATTATTATGTAGATTTGAATTTTCACAAAAAATTAGGGTTTGATTCTTCTTGGGGTTTTCAGGGTTTTCCAGTTCATCTACCTCAAAGTTATTTGAACGAACATCCAGTTCCTAAGCCGGAAGACCCTAAAAAATACATTGATATCGATGGCAGACTTTTTTTGAAAAAGCCCCCGGCTGACTCAGACATCTCTTGGTATTTAAAAAATTACATCAATTCTGAGGAAATGGCAGATTACTTTTACGATACTTACTACGATGTTGAATGGGAAGAAGCCCCCGATTTTGCTTCGAAAATCAATAAAAGGCTTAAAAGGTTCCCAATGGACGAAATTGTTCCTTGTGCTCAATTAGACTATATATTAGAGCCAATTTGGGAAGGAATTGGTTTAGGATTGCTAATAAAATTAATAAGAAAAAACAAAAGCAAGATAAAAAGATATATTGAATTGAGAACTAAAAAAGCGGTGCAAGCAGCAAAGATGTTAGCTGAAACAGATTTTGATATATTCTTTCTATGTGATGACTCTGCCCTAAAGAATACTACTATGATAAATCCTAAATACCATCGTGAGCTGATCGTTCCCGCATATAAGAAAATTGTTCATGAAGTAAAAAAAGCAGGAAAATATGCGATCTTTCACTCGGATGGATTTACTGAACCATATTTTGATGGGCTAATCGAAGCAGGTTTTGACGGCGTACAGTCTCTGGAGCCGATGGCAGGTATGGATTTGAAGTACCTGAAGGAAAAATATGGAGATAAACTATGTTTGGTCGGAAATATTGATGTTTCTCAACTTTTACCCTATGGCACAAAAAACGACGTCGTAAACGCTGTGAAAAAGTGCATTCGGGACGCTGGCGAAGGTGGGGGTTATATTTTGAGCCCTTGCACAGACATAACGAATTCTTGTAAACTCGAGAATGTTTTAACGATGATCTCTGCGACAAAGAAATTCGGGGAATATCCTTTAAAGTTATAACTATGAAATAGGATTTTCAATAAAAAAGTATAAGAAAAAAAAAAATTAATTAAAAGCCAATTTCTTGCAGCTTAGCTTTGTTTTCAAGAACTTTTTCTTGAGTAAGTGGATATACTTTCCAAAAGATCAATGTTCCTATTAATACCAACACCGCAGGAATAATTCCTAAAAGAATCCGGATTCCCAATAAAACTGCTCCTACATCTATACCCGGAGTAGCAGCTAAAGTAGCGTAATCAGGGATTCCTGCATCAAAACCAGTAATCGCGAATACCAGAGTTATTATCGCTTCATCGATTAAAGCTGTAACCAGTCCTATCATTGCCCAAGTACCAACAAGAATACCTTTCTGGTTCTTCCCAGTACGCACAACAAAGTCGTCTTGAACATTCGAATATAATACGGGCATTCCAATTGTCCACACACATCCATTTCCGAAACCAAACAAAAACATCATAATCATTAATTCAATATCTGTTTGGAAAAAGGTGAGTGGCACAATAACGGCGCATAAAAAAAGACTTCCGATAATATAGGTTTTCTTATTGTTATTCATTTTTTTAAGAATTTTGAGCCAAACTGGAATAGAAATCAGTCCTCCCAAGATAAACATTGCGAAAAAGGGAATCATCGCATACGGATTAGGATCTTGTAAAATAAATGTTACTAAATATGCTACCATTCCAACCATTATCGAACCTGTAGCCGTGAGCCATAGAGTGTAAGAAGCGTAGAGAGCCATAAAACTTTTCTGTTTAAGGACTAACCTTAGACCTTTAAACATAGGTAGTCGTTCATAATCTTTTGCGTAATATCGATCAATAATAATCTTATCCTCCCGAGCACCCTTCGCGACGAATATGATGCCAAAGATAATCGCTATCAAAGCTATCATTGCTGCCATAACTGTGAAAGACAATAGAGTATATCCCCAAAATAAAAGAAGCGGTGGAAGCATCATTCCAAGGACTTGTCCTAACATGTCAAAGACACCCCAAGATCCCGCACCTTTCCTTCTTTCTGTTTCCGTTCGAAATTTATCTGCACGAAGTATAGCTGTATGGACTTCTACAAGCGTAATAAACAAATCAAACACGACCAGGGAAAGCAGAAGCCAAAGCATCACTGGTAAAGGATTTACTGAAGCATCTATATCAGGAGGAGCAAATATCATGATTAAAGATAAACACTGTGGAATAAATCCGATTGCTATCCACGGAAAACGTCGACCCCATTTTCTTGTCCACTTAAAATTTTTATCGGTTAGCCACCCAATTAATGGGTCGTTGAGAGAGGCCCACACAGTATTTATACCAACAACAGTCAAGATCCAAATGGGATCGAGACCGACTTGAGTATGATAAAAGAAAAACATATAGAGACTCATTGTTGCCGTTGGAATCGTCCAGAGAATATTGTATGTCCCAAAAGATAGGTATGTCGAAAAAGAATGTCTTGAAGAAATTTCTTCATTTTCAACCATAAAAAACACTAATATTAGTTTTTTGTATTTTTTTTATTTGTAAATTTTTTATAATAAATTTTGATTAATACTAATCAACTTTTCTTATTTTAAAGATTTCCCTTTTATGCGAATAATTCTGCCAAAAATGAAAAGATAGACAAGAAGTCTAAACTAGACATAATATTACCATTTAAATGGTAATAAGTATGAATAATTCTTAGAATCAATAAACCTTTCAATAAATTAAAGCAAAATTTAGGAAAAGAAATGACGGATTATACCTTAGAAAACCAAAGTTGGGAGTTAAAAGTTCAAAATAGGGGCGATCGAGGATTTCGCTATATCCTTTATAGCAAAATTGATAATAAAGTTTATGCCGACGAAGAATATCATTATAGAATTTTAACATCTAGTAAAAAAGGATCTCGTTACGCTTATCTAATTCACTTAGGATCAGAATATAAAGCCAAAAAGCTGTCTTCAAGAGAAATCCGAATGGAGGGTACTGAAAAATTAATTATAGAAGGAAACTTTGAAGATACTAATATCTCAATTATTCACGAATTTAAACTTGAGAAAGAAAGCAAGTGGTTAGATGAAAATATCACAATATTTAATCGTGGAAGTAAAAAAGTCAGAATAGGATTAATCAATTTAGGGTTTAGAAAAGGATTTTTTAAGCAATATGCTGGATGGGTTGATAATTTAGACGAGTTTACTTTAACATCCATTCCAACTCGAAGATATTTTGGGTATGGCGGTGATCGAAGAAAAGAGAATTTTAGTGCTAATGATATATTGTTTGGAGCTTGGGTTGAAAAAGAAGCAGATATGCCCGGATTTTGTGCTGAAGGGTGGTTGTGGGGTAATGAACAAGGTGGATTACTCACATGCAAATACAATCCGTCTCAAATGGAATATTCTCGATTTCATAGACTTCCAACCACATTGCCTGGAAGAGGTGCTGAGGATGTTGATGTCGTGTTCGGAGGAGCTTCCTTGTATGAGGGCAATCCAGAGCTAGCTACAACCTTAGAACCAGAAACTAGCTACTCATTTGGTGTTACCAGGTATGTCGTATACCAAGGAGATTATAAAGAGGGATATTATCTTTATAGAAGTCATCTTGAGGAGCATGAGCAAAAATTTAAATCCGATTACGATCCTCCCGTTCATTGGAATGAATTATACAACTTAGGATGGGTATCCGAGAAGACTGGGTTTTTTGTAAAGGACATTGAATTTGAAGCTTATACTTTAGAACAATTATATGAAGAGGCCGAAATAGCTCGAGATATTGGCGCTGAATGCTTGTATTTAGATCCGGGGTGGAATATCGCTCTAGGTTCTTCAATTTGGAACGAGGAGAGATTTGGTCCTTTAAAGGAATTCT
>JAHLWV010000286.1 GCA_019057735.1 Promethearchaeota archaeon
ATTGCCATACGTAATCAAATGTAATTTTTAAGATTATATGTTCTTCTATATAAATTACAATAATATAATAAAATGATTTTCCCTAATTAAATAATTTTTCCAAAAGAGGACAGATAATTAGAATATTATATTAGATGTTTATTTAATCAAATAGTTATTTAAATAGCCCTTCCATGATTGATGTCTCCAAACAACACCAATAACTAAGCATTTACTATATTGTGAAAACCTTTTATAAAGATAAACTATACTTCTTAATCAATTTTGAAGGTTTTTTCGAGTTTCTTTTCGACTTCTTTTAATTCAACTAAGAGGTTTTTATAGGTATTAAGCAAATATGCTCCCCAATTGTTCAACTCTACCCAACCTCCCCCTCCAGTACCTCCTCTTTTGGTTTCTACCGGTGATTTCCCAGTTCTCTCTTTTATCTTGTTTAAGATGTTCCACGCATATTTGTACGAATATCCGCATTCTTTCGCTGCTTGCGTTAAAGACTTGGGCTCGTTATTGTTTGTCGTAGAAATACTTTCAAGAAGATTTGCCCATCCAGAACCTAGAATATTTTCGCGTTGATTATCTTGAAATTCCAACCAAAATTTAACTCCAAATCCAACTTTCTTCTTCAAATTTTCAATATTAGGTTCTTCGTTCAAATTTTCGCTAGAATGCTTTTCCATATTATTTATATTGATTTTCTCAATTTTAATTGTTTTTATCAGAGTAAAGAGAAAAACATTAAAGTTAAGAGGTGTTTTTTTGTGTAAAATATTTACAATGAATAATTATGTTTTTTCCTGATTCTAACAATTCTGTAAAATTAGGTAGAAGTGTTACTAAAGATGTCTATTATTTCGGGGAAAACCCAATGTTAGATTGCAATCAGTTTATAATCAATGACAAAAGCACGGGTGAATTAGCGCTTTTTGATTCTGGAAATGGAATCTCCTTAAAGGGTTTATTTGAAGGTATGAATAATTTGGGGTTAGATTATCGAAAAATAACTAAAGTATTTCTAACTCATGAGCATGTAGATCATGTTCTTGGCTTGTACTCGTTGATAAAAGCTCTAAAAAGCAATCCTCCTAAATTATATGCTTATGGCGAAACGGTGAAAATATTAGTAGAAGGCGACGAATCAAGGATTTTTCCAGGAAATCTTGGGATCAGCCCAAAAATGTTTAATTTAGAAATTATACCATTAGACATAGTTGATTTGAAACTGGATGAACCTATTCGAATTGGGTCAAATTTTACCCTTAAAGTTTTTCATACGCCAGGACACTCCCATGGGTCAGTTTGTTATTACGAGGAAACTAAAAAAATTTTGATTCCCGGAGATTTAGTATTTACTGGCGGAAGCTTTGGAAGATACGATTTTCCTGGAGGATCTTTAGATGCTCTAATCAATTCTATTAAGTTTGTAAATGAGTTAGATGTCAAATATCTACTTCCGGGTCACATGAACATAAGTGATAACGGTAATGAGCAAGTAGACTATTCTTATAGGATGATCCAATCAATAAAAAGTTTTTTCTAATCTTTATTAACTCTACGCCTCCATATTAATATTCTAATACTTTTTAGAATCTTAATTCTCTTTCCATTTGGTATTTAATTGATAAGAACATTTTTATAACTGTATTTAATTAAGTTAGTTAATCACTTCATTTTAAATTAAAAATATAAATCGAATTAAAATTTGTGAATAAAATGCCTGATACACCAATTAAAGGGATAACTGTAGTTTACTTAAGATCTTACCCAAAAGTTATTTTTTTCTGGCCTATGGCACTCGTTTCGCTTATACTATGGCTTCTGCAAATGCTTTACCCAACACCTCTTCCATTGTTCGGTAATATCTGGTTAGTCGTATTCTTTGTTAATATGTTTATCGTTGCTTTCGATTTTAGTAGTTCGAAATTTTTCGTGTTAATTATGGTCGTTGTAGTAGTTGTGCTCCTTCTTGTTTTTCTAGTTCCGGGAATGTTTACTGCTATTCCAGGAGGAGAATTTAATCCGGGTTTAACAGCAGAATTCTACTTAGTTTTAACTATTATAATGGCACTTGTTTTAGGACTTGTTGTTTTGAGTTCAAGATTTGATTACTGGAAAATTGAAAGAAACGAAATTTATCATAAGAAAGGAATATTTTCTTCTGCTGAGAGAATGCCTACGAAAAGCCTTAGAATCTTAAAAGAGATCCCAGATGTTTTTGAATTCTTTATCTTACGCGCAGGTTCAATTACGCTCATGCCTGGTCACGGAGATGTAATAAATTTACCAACCGTGCTTAACATAAATAAGAAACAGAAGCAGATTGACTATTTATTGAGCCATGTCTCAATAGAACCTGACGAATTGGATGGTTAAATCCACAGAAAATAAAATTCAAATTAAAAATTCAATAATTCCGTTATTTTTTTTCTTTTTATTGTTTATCTTAAATAAAATTTAAGAATTTGGCTATATTCTCCTTAAATACATATGGCACATCCCCCAATTTTATTGTTCGATTTCGACGGTTGCGTGATCACCCAAAAATCTCTTGAGTATGCTGCTCTAGTTCACCTTAAAAAAAACTTTTATAACTGGAGAAACACAGAATCTCTAAGATTAATTGATATAGCACGACTTTTTGAGGAAGCTGACTCAAAGAACAAAATTAAGGCTATTATCAATGTTTACAGAGTATTCAAGAATTACATTCCGAGTAGATGGAAAAGAATTTTATTTTTTATAAGGTTTCGAAGACTTTATCCTAAATATGAAATTTACGAAACTCTCAAACCAAAACTGAGAGAAATTTTAACCGACTTACAAAAAGTTGGTGTCAAATTTGGGATTGTGTCAAATACAAGCGGTGAACGGCTAACAATTTTTAGAAATAGATTAAACTTAGACGAGTATTTTTCTGTTTATGTTTCCCGCGACGATACTCCTGTAAGAAAACCTGACGGTCATCCAATTATTATAGCCTTACAACAGCTAAAGAAGGAGGTAGAATCTCCAATTGAAAAAAATAATGTATATCTAATCGGAGACCTTCCAACGGATATCGAATGTGCGCATAACGCAGGAGTTAAGAGTATAGCGTTACTTTCTGGTCATGGTACTAAATTGAGCTTGGAAAAAGCAAATCCAACAATAATCCTTCGGGATATTGAGGATATATTAGAGATTGACCCTTTCAAAAAATTATTATTAGAGTAAACATTACCCATCGTTAATAATGTTTAATTTGGAAGAGTTTGAAAAAGATCAAGTTCTTTATTCCATAGTTGAGACGCTCAATAAGCTGCTTGATAAAAATAAGACTGAAAAAGTAAAACTTATCGTTGAACAACTTAATGATTTATTAGAACAAAAAGAATCTGAGATTCAAATAACTTATATTCTAAGCATTTTAGCAGAACAAGATTCCACCCTAATAGGGAAAAACATCTTAAAAAATCTTGAGAATTTAACGCATTCAACTAATTCCAAAATAAAAGTGAATGCCCTCATTATCATAGGATTCGTTATGCTTACAAATAAGGATGGCATTAAGACTTATTTACCAAATTTTATGGCAAACCTGAATGATAAGGACAGAGATGTTCGAGATAATGTTTATTATTTTCTACATGAAATTGCAACAGAACACTCTGATTTAATATGTAATTATAAAAATGTATTAATAGATGCTTTAGGCGTTGAAGAGAACGAAGAAAATATAGTCGCTTTAATTCAACTCTTAAATAAATGTCTCGATTATAGTTTTGAGAATTTATACGATTTACGAACGATTATCATACCACTAATTAACAGGTTTTATAGTGAAGAACAAACAAAAACTTACTCAGAATTATTTTCCTATGTAAAAAATGTTTTTCCATCAATAAATGACTTGATAACAGAAGGAATGGATAAAAAATTGCTCATTAGCGAAATACAAAATACCTTTCTTATGAAAAGAAATATTTTTTTTACACATTCTGCTAAAATTGAAGGAAAAC
>JAHLWV010000043.1 GCA_019057735.1 Promethearchaeota archaeon
TAATATTTAACTAAAAATTATTTTTTTTTTAATTCTGAAAAATAAATGTTATAAAAATTTATCAATGATTTGAGTTTTTGTTTCCAAACTTATACGATGTATCAGCTGCCCTAAATCAGGTTCGACAATAAGTTTACTATTGTTTTAAAATACGAATTGAAATAAATTTTTACTTTCCAAAATAAAACAATAAAATCTAAATTTTATATTAACCATTTATTTCTATATTAATATTACAATATAAAACAATATTAATCGTGATATCAATGGCTAAAAAAAAGAAATTAAAAGATGAATCTGAAGTAGAAGATGTTCCTGTTGGGAACGTTGATGAAGACGGAGATGAACTTATAGATTTATACGATGAAGAAGATAATTTAGAAGATGATATTGATTACGATCTAAGTGAAATCAAAGATGATATGTTAACAGACGAAACAGAAGAAGAGGAACTCGGATTGGAAATTGACGAAGTAGTACAAATGCTAAGAAAAGTTAAATGCGACCCTTGTCCGGGTTTGAAAAGTAAACCTGGTTGTCAAATTGCTCACGATCACGGTTGTCCAAAACCTAACAAGCCATAATTAACATCAATTATATCCACTTATTTTTTTATTTAAATTTTAATATGTTTACTTTTAAAAATGCTCTCTAAGAATCAAAAACGCTTAATGCTTATCTTTATTGCTTTTCTATTTAGTGCATACATATGGGATGTAAATGCCTCGTGGGGGAATATTTTCTATATATGTCTACTTTTGTCAATAACGACTTTTTTAATTATTTACACGCCATTTGAGATATATTGGAGCTTCAGGGATATTTATTTTGATCGGTGGACTCCTATCATACATAATAACCTGAAAACATCTAGAATAAAAATCAAGGTTGATCAAAACAAAAAAGGAAAAAGCAAATGTCTTGGAGGGCTTCTAATATCAATTGGAAATGATAAAAAAGATCAATTAAAAAACACTATTGTAATTGTGTGTCACGGATTTTCAGATAAAAAAGAAACCCTCGAATATTATTATTTACCTTTAGCTTACCAAGGATATACGATTCTCGCATATGATGCTCGAGGTACTGGAGATTCTAAAAAAGTTGGAAAAAGGAGTCAGTTTATAAAAAGAATCGATGATTTCAAGGAGGTAGTTAGATGGATTGAAAATGATACCGAACTTAAATCATATAAAATTTATGCTATTGGATTCAGTATCGGTGCTATTACTGTTCTATGTGGTGGATTTTCAAGTGACAACATTAAGAAAATTATTGCGATATCGGCTATGTCTTATTATAAACAAAATTTACCAAAATATAATTTAATTGTTATGCTCAGCTATTTGATTAAGGGAGTTAAATTGTTTCCAAATGTAAAAGAAAACGAAAAAATTTCACCATATATCGTTATTGAACAGTTTAAGAGCTTAATTTCCAATGAAGAATGGGAGAATTACTCTCGAAGGGTGTTCCTTATTCATGCTAGAGATGATAGAATAATTAAGTTCAAAAACTTCAAAGAAAATGTGTCCCTACTTGGTATCACAGAAAAAAATACATTAATCCTTAAAAGAGGCGGTCATACTCAAAAGAAAAATGAATTACTCTTAGTTGCAGCCTCACTAAATTTCTTTAAATCTTAAATAACACATTTCACATACCTTTTAATGCGTTTACTTTAAATAAGCTATCTCTTAAATATTTTAAATTAAGTATAATGATGTTAAATGATAAATTGCCCCCTTTGTTCAGAGGAGCTAAAAGAGCAGAACCTGTATAAATATTTTCAAATTTCTTTAGGTGATTTCATAAATGGCGCGTTTAAAGGTGACAAGATTCTTTACTTTCATCCAAAATGTCTTCGTAATTCAGAGCATAGTAAAAGTCCGCTTTTAACTCCAGTATTGGAATAGCTGTTTGAGCTTACACGTAAGTAAATTGAATCTAGTTCAAATAAGTACTCCAATTTGAATATCGTATGATCTCATTGTAGTTCTCTATCATACTTTTAAATATTAAAGCTCCAATGCAAAATAAGTTGGTAAAATCTGTAGATTTTAAATTTAATAGCTTACTGTTATCCTCTGATAAACCGATTCCACGATTCACTTCTATTCTTCCATCGTACCCTGATAAATTCACAACAAATTCTTCTTTGTTTAAACCCTTAAGATATCGACCCTTTGCGATACGAGCTAATCCTCCGATAGGAATAATTTGGTTTTTGTGGAGAGCGTAATATAGTCGTATGTCAAATGTATGCTTATAGCCTTCCCAATTAATAAGAGAAAAATTTGCCTTTTCTTGAATTGTGTAAGGGAAAGGATTTCGCTTTCTTGAGAATTTTGCATAGAATTCTTTTTTGGATTCCTCTAATTTCTCCATAATCTCAATCGCGTTAAGATTTTTAAGGATTTGAATTACCCCTGCTCCTCCAGATCCTCCGCTTGGTTTAATTATTAATGATTTCTTAAACGTCTTTATCATTCTGGCTACTTTTTCGATTAAATCTTTCTCATTATAGGCTCTGGCAAAAACTAAACTTTTTAAATTATAGTTTTTAAGTCGATTCTTTATTAAATAGCTCGCTAAATATGTGAGGGATTTGTCATCAGTTATTTTAAAGATAGGATTTACGACTGTGGAATTAATTTGACGATAATCTTCTCGAATCATTTTATTAAATTTTTCATCGTTAAATCTCCTCGCTATGCCATCTCCTATCAAAACGCTTACTCTCTCACCCAGATATCTCATTTCTGTATTGGTAAAGGACAAAGATTTACTTAAATGTTCATAATCTGATATAAGAAATACTATTTTTGCTTCGTAATTCTTGTCATAAGTATCGGAGTTAAATATTTTTAGTGACAATCCTAACGATCTAATTTTCTTCCTAAAATATTCAACCATTATTACCTTTTCGTGAATTAGAGCATCATTTACGGGGACTCCAATTAACACTAAAATTTTTAAATCTTTACTAAACGATTTTTCTATCGCTTGAGAAATCGATTCAAAATATCCATCGTATATTAAAGCTTGTTGTTTTTTCGTAAGTATTGATAGACCTCGGTTTGAACCACCATTAGTTTCAAGAAGAAAGAAACTTTTATTATGAGGGCTACCACCCACCATAAAATCTATACTACCAGCATAAAAAGAAACATTATTAGGTATATAAATATCATTATGCTTAGTTAATTTTCTCAAAGCACGATTTCTAATTCCATCTACAAAGCTATCATCCTGTGATGCTCGAAGTTTAGCAAAAGAAATTAAATCAAGTCCTAGTGCTTTACCAAGGGGAATTAGTTTTAAATCAGAGTCGGTTATGTCTTTTGACATTAATTTAAGGAATTTGGTTAATAAATTTTCATCCAATTATATCACACACTCGTGATTTAATACCAGTTAGCCCATATTCCAATTAAACTTACAACTTTTTAAAGCTTTTAATTATAAATAAAGATAACCTTGGTGGTTTCCTTTTATACTTAATCTGAGACTACCAAGTAAGATTTTTCTAACGCTATTCTGCTCTTTAAAATTTAAATCCGAAAAAAGAAGAATGTAATTTTTCTCCAAATTAATTACGAAAAGTAGACATATTCTAATAAGCTTCGAATCCTCTGTTAATAGCGCAGAAATCACATAATGGTAAGGGAGAGTCCTTAAGTCATTGATCTTGATTTCTTCTTCGGTGACTTTATCTTCCTCCTGGTTATACCCTGCTTTAATGAATTTAATTCCTTCTAAAGGTATCGATATTTTTCTAAATTTTTCTAAAACTTTTGCGAACTGACTCTGCCGTAAAAACCTTCTTTCTTCCTTATCTTTTTCGTAGAAATATTTATTTTCTTCCTTTAAATAGAATATCGTTCTTTTCTTCGATTTAGATGCGTTCTTTTCGATTTCTCCTAACTCTTCGATATCGTCATCGTGAAATACAATTAAAATATCAGGATCAATGGTGTTTATGAAAAAGTTCTTATATATTACTCCTGCTTCAGTTTTTATCCATCCATCGCTATCAATAAGGACGATATCTATATTTTCATGCTTTGATAAAAATTTATTTATTAATTCAACACAAGAATGAGCTATAATAAATTTGAAATTTGCCTTTGGGAAGGTGCTTCCAATAAATACTGTTTCTTCGGCATGAATTTCCGCGCTCGAAACGATGTTCTTTTTAACTTCTCCAATGTTAAGAGTTGTAGGAAGGTATAATAGTTGTTGTCCTAAATCAGAATCCAGGAAACCTACTTTCAACCCTTCTTTATGCATGTTATTTGCAAGGTATTTGATGAGAGTCGTTTTACCACTGCTCAAACCTAAAACCATCAGTTTTAAGGGTTTTTTTCCCTCATTTTTCCTAATTGCATTTATAACAGATTCCGTAATTTTAACCCATTCTTTGTTAATGGTGTTTCCTTCTATTATTTCTATATTATCTCCACTATTTGTAAAAATTTCTAATTTCGATGATTCCAGTGCGAATAACGGATAACTATTAGCACCGGGTACAATAAGGGTATTTTCTTCCACACTTTTTTTAGGTGAAAATTCCTTTCCAAACACTTCAACCTTTCCTTCTAATAAAGTAACTCTCGAAGGTCCTTTTACTAAAAGAGTTTGATCTTTTTGCACTTCTTGAATCATAATTTTCCTCAAATCATCCCATATTAAGTGATAATTATTTCTCTCCTTACATTTTATAATTATTAACTAACAGAAATATACTTTTTCTTTCCTTAAATTTGATTTGATATTCTTATAATGCCAAATATTATAAATTAAAAATTGTTAACTTTCTTTTCGTTTCAAATTTTTTTTCTAAAGAATCGCTTAATACAACTGTATTTTCTCCACTAATACGTAATACTTTGAGATTTAAAACCCCATTAATTTTAAAGAAAAAACATATATTCTCAGAGATCTGGTTAATTGCAGACTGAATCTTCATTTCAGATCAAAATTTACGTAAGCATATTTAAAAATTGACATGTAGCTTTATTTTCTTGATTCCTTATAGCACGGTATACAGATTTTTTTTCCTTGATAGTCCATAATTCGACTTTCCATAGTAAGTTCACCACACATTTTACAGGGGACAGATTCGTCTATTAGGGCGAGACCAGGAGGATTAAACTCAATTTCCCGTATATCAAAAACACTTTCTGGCTCGAGTTCAAGAAGTTTTTGAATCTTTTCATCTCTCGGTAAATCTTTATAATTTGAAATTTCTTGTTTTAAAGCCAACCTTATTCCCTTCTGAGTTTTTCTATTGTAAATGTTATAGTTGTTTTTGCCGTAATCTTTATGAATTAAATTGCCTTTACCATATGTGGTACTTAATAAAATTTGAAGCGCATCAACGCTACAGTTGTCAGTTTCAACAACAGCTACTATTTCTTCATCTGGTGAGTGCTCAAAACCATGTTCCAAAGCATATTTAGCAGCCAACACACCTAAAACAAGTCCTGGACAAATATGTCTGTGAAAAACAGTAGCCTTCTTCATTAATTCATTAACATTCAATTGAAATCCGCTCATATTTTAAAATATATAAAAATAACAATTATATAATTTTTTATTAACTTAAATATATTTATGGTAATAATGAAATTTCTTGTAGATGCTATGTTAGGTAAACTTGCGAGATTTTTAAGAATTTTTGGATATGATACTGTATATGCCAACGATTTAATAGAATACTATAACATTGATCCTGTTCCTGATAATAGCTTAAAAAAATACGCACAATCAACTAACAGAACAATCATAACTAAAGATCTTCCGTTCTATAAGGTTATCACGGACAACGCAATTCTTCTTGAAGGGGAGGGGGTATATTCTTATTTAAATCAACTTAAACAAAAATTAAAGTTAGAATTAATTTTTAACATCAAAAATGCAAGATGTTCGACTTGTAATTCACCTCTCCAAGAAGTTCCTAATAAGATTTTGATAAAAGAGTTAGTGAAACATGAAACTTTTCTGAATTACAATGAATTTTTTCAATGTGTTAGTCCAACATGTAGAAAAGTATTTTGGAATGGTCCACATATAGCGGATATTAATAGAAAAATACAGAATATGGCCGAAAACTAAGACTTAGTGCTTGTGAAAAAGTTCTTTTTTATGTCATTAAACTTAACTTTTACCTTCTCAGCTTCATCTTTTGCGCCTCCTTTTTCAAACAAACTATGTGCTTTAGAAAGCAGCTCAAGACATTTTTTGTATTCTTTATTCTTAAAGTGGTTTTCTGAAAGCTCAACTAAATAATGCCCTTTCTTAATAAAAAATTCTAAAAATTGTGCAGATGTATCTATCTTCCGACTCATTTTAGTTACACAGCCTTTTTTTCAGTGTATAATTACCTAATAAAGCTAGAGTAATTAAAAATTTGCATTTTCCGATTAAATTAATCTCATTCGGAACTCATCCATCTCAATGACTGAATTTTTCTCTCTGGCTTTATTTGCAGCAAACGCCATGAGATGACTTTCAATAGTCTCGGTGGCGTTTGTTAGAGGTTGAGATATTTTGGGGTTAGTAAGTGATTCTAAAAAAGAATTTATTAGAGAAAAATCGCCTCCTCCATGACCAGAATAATCAATTGATAGTTTTTCAGAAAAAATCACTTTAGATGTGCCTGTAAAATGATCGTAAATCGTAATTTTCTGTCCAGAATCAAAGAATTCTCCAATTAAAGTAGCTTTAGTTCCATCAATTCGTAAAGTCCTCCCTTCTCTCTCACTAAATCCATGAACTATTAGATTCGCTGTAACATTATTTTCAAACTCTATATTTACTACTTGATGGTCTATTACATTATTATCGCACTTATATACACATCTTCCATAAGGACTCGTTTTTAATATTCTCATTTTAGTTTCGTCAGAATAATCTTCACTCGCCTCTTCAGGAAGTCCCGAATAGAGCGGTTCTACTGGCCAATCTCTCCAGTATCTCAAACTTTGTAATAATTTGATTGGTTTACTTAGTATGGCTAATATTTTTTTATGTTTTTTTCTTAAATTAGCAAGAATTTTAAACATTTTTATTTCACTTTTTTCTAAGATTTGAGTTATTGGTACGATGTCAATATATATTCTTGGAGCGTAATAGAGACATGTATCTTCTATAGGGCATCCTTCTACACAATAATTTGGAGATTTTATGGGCGCATTTATTGATTTGAAATGTAGAAGACTTCCAAATGAACTAATTTTTTTTGGTAAAGCTTCTACCATCCAATAGAGCAAATCTAAGTCGTGGCAACATTTTGCAAGTATCATAGGGGATGATTCATTCGCATTCCGCCAGTTACCCCTAACAAAACTATGCGCCATATGATACCAACTGACATTTTCTCTATGTGAAATATTAATAAGATTTCCCAAAGAACCTTCACGAATTACATTTTTGATTGTTGAAAAAAAAGCTGTATATCTTAGAACGTGGCAAACTCCTAAAATTCTCTTTGTTTTTTTAACCATATCTATGATTCTATAGCAACCTTCGAGAGTGTGTGCCATAGGTTTTTCCAATAAAATGTCATACCCTTTTTCGAGAGCTTTTAAAGTAGGTTCCACATGCATTTGGTCTTGAGTACAGACGAAAACGACGTCAGCAAATTTGTCTTCTTGTAACATGGGCTCCCAACTATCATAACAACGCTCTGAAGGAATATTATGAAGTTTTGCAAACTTATCTCTCCTATAAGTAATTGGCTCTGCGACAGCGATAAAATTTAATTTGTTAGGATATCTTAAAGCATAATTACCGTAAGCGGTCATTCCTCTATTTCCGGCTCCAATTAAAATCGCCGTAATTTGTTTTTCCATTTTTTATCAAATGCTTTAATTCTCTAATACACTCGGTATTTTTCCTTCAATTAATAATTGATCTAAAAGTACGATTGCTAACATTGATTCTACTACTACAACTGCTCTTGGAACTATGCAAGGGTCATGGTCCCCTTCTAATTCGATTTCAGTTTCTTTCATAGTTCTAATATTGACAGTTTTTTGTTGCATTCCTATAGATGCTGTTGGTTTTATAGCAATTCGCAAAATTATAGGCATTCCGGTGGAAATACCTCCTATAATCCCTCCAGCATCATTTTTTAAGGTTGCTACCTCCCCATTTTTTATAATCCAAGGATCGTTGTGTTCTGATCCCCTCATATTCGTAGCTTTAAAACCAGCACCAAATTCTATACCTTTTATTGCCGGAATCGAAAAAATGGCTCTACTAATCTTAGACTCAAGGCTATTGAATACTGGCCCACCAATACCGGGAGGAAAATGTTTAACAATACACTTTATACTTCCCCCTACTGAGTCCTTCGAATTTTTGATGGATTCGATTTCATTTTCCATTTTTGTTGAAAATTTCGCATTTAGAGATTTTACAAGAGATTTATCTCTTATTTTGGCAAGTTGCTCAATATCCTCCTCAGAATACTCAGTTAGGTCTGTAATTTTTCCAATACTCTCTGTATATGCAAATGTTAAGATGTTGAATTTGTTTAAAATCAATTTCGCGATTGCACCTGCCATAACAAATCCTGCAGTGATTCTCCCTGAGAACCTTCCTGATCCACGATAATCAGCAAATCCCCCATATTTCTTCATTAATACATAATCTACATGAGAAGGTCTTAACAGGTCTTTAAATTTTTCGTATTTTGTTGAATCATACGATTGGTTTTTGATGATTAAACAAATTGGGGCACCAGTTGTTTTATTATTAAAAATTCCCGACAAGACCTCAACTTTATCCGATTCTTTACGGGCTGTAGTTAGGTGCGATTGTCCAGGTTTTCGTTTATCTAATTCGTGCTGAATAAAATCTAAATCAAAATTTAATCCAGCTGGTGTACCATCAATCAAAACTCCAATTACTTTACCATGACTTTCTCCAAATGAGGAAATTTTAAATCTTGTTCCTAAGGTGTTATCTCCCATTATAATCATCAAATATGTGATATATATGAACCATACTAACTATTTAAGTTAATTAATATATAATGAGTAGTCTGCATCTATTATGTTTTATGAATCTTATAATTTATCTCAACCATCCCCATTTAAACTTATTACGCTAATAAAAACAAAACTATAATGAAAGCCTTCATTTATTTTTACTTAGTATCCATTTAAATCAATCAGTATATAAAAAAATGAAGCTTAGAATAACTCCAACAAAAAAACTTATTGGTACTATAAATGCTCCACCTTCTAAAAGTTACTCTCATCGTGCTTTTATCGCTTCTAGCTTAACAAAAGGAGTTTCAATCATTAAAAATCCTTTAATTTCTGGTGATGTGGGTGTGACGATTAAAATTTTAGAAGCTCTAGGTCATAAAGTGTCAAAAGCATCAAGCGATTCTTTTATTGTTAAAAGCAACTATGGAAATTATAAATCTGTTAAAAAATTGTTAGATTGCGGGAATTCTGGTACATCTATCAGAATATTTACAGCACTCGCAATGCTAATTGATGGTGGGTTGTCTTTTACTGGTGAATTCATAAAACGGAATCGGCCGATTATTCCTTTATTAAATGCATTAGAAAGTATCGGCTGTAGTTATAGATTAACTGAAGAAGATTTAAAGGTAAAGCGTAAAGGAAAAAAATGTGGAATCATAAACATTCCCGGAGATGTTAGTTCCCAGTTTGTTTCAGCTCTACTTATGATGTGTCCTTTATTAGATTGTAAAAAAAGAAATTCTATGGTTGTAAATATTACATCTCCCATAACCTCTTATCCATATGTTAAAATCACTTTGGACGTATTAAGGTCATTTGGTATTAAAATTCAAGAGAATGTTAACGATGAGAAAGTAGGTTCATATTTAATTGCATGTAAGCAAAACTATAGAGCACAAACGTATGAAATACCTGGAGATTTTTCTTCGATTTCGTTTATATTAGCCGCCACAATATTAACTCCTGAAG
Source organism: Promethearchaeota archaeon (assembly GCA_019057735.1). The sequence continues at coordinate 9,978 of JAHLWV010000043.1, forward strand.
AATCACAGGTTGTTATAAAAAATTTAAATTTTGAAAAACCTCAAGGAGATCAGAGAATTATTGAGATTTTACAAGAAATGGGTGCGAATATCAATACTATGAAAGAAAAGAATTGTCTTATCGTAAATGGTGGTATTAATCAGAATCCCTTGACAGGTATAACGATAGATATCAAAGACACTCCCGATTTATTTCCAATATTATCTATTATCGGAGCATTTGCTAAGGGTAAGACAGAAATATACAACGCGTTAAATCTTAGAAAAAAAGAAAGTGATAGAATTTCGATAATTGCTAAAGAACTAATTAAAATGGGTGTCAAAGTGATTGAGGAAAATGATAAGATCACAATTTATCACTGCAAGGAATTAAGAGGGACTTCCTTTAATCATGAAAACGATCATAGAATTGCGATGTCTTTAACTATAGCAAGTTTATTTGCCCAAGGCCCATCCTTAATTGAAAATATTGAGATTGTGGAAGATTCGTACCCGAATTTCGTAAATCACATAAAAAAATTAGGCGCAAATGTAGACTTGGTAGAATAATTCACATTAAAATAAATTATCTAAACGATTTTTGTCGTCTAGCCCTTGCTTTTTTTCCGCCAAAATGTTTAGGTTCAGTCCTTCTTGAATCTCCTGAGAGTAGAGATTCATCGTATTCTCTGAAAGTTTTTTCAATTGTTTTCGTTCCGATAAATTTATTTAACGATTTAGCGATGGCTATTCGAACCGCATCAGTTTGTCCCATTTTTCCACCACCTCTTACTCTAACCGTGATGTCACATTTTTCTATTTTGGGGTGGTCGATGACATCTAATACTTCTTGAATACGCATCCTCCCTATATCCGGTTCATAATTTTCTAAAGGCACATTATTTATCTTTATTTGTCCTTTAGCCGGATACTTTAAAACTGCTCTAGCGATCGCTGTTTTTCTCTTACCTGAAGATTGTATTACTTTTGTTCTTTCAGACATAATTTTTAAGCCTCAATTTCTAATTTATTCCATCCAATTCTCATACAAAGATTTTCTAAAGTAATAAATTTGTTGTAATAAGATAACCTTTTCTTTTCTGAATTCGGTATATCTGTTGGTATTAAAGTCTGATACCTCTTTTGGAAACGATCAGGAATTCCTCCAATATATATATGAACTCTTTTTAATGCATCTTTTCCCCTAATTTTTTTTGTAGGGAGCATTTTTTTTATAATATTCCTCATAAAGGTATCTGGTCGTCTCGGCCAGAAAGGACCCCGCCTTGGATTAGTTGCTGTACTTATATTCAGCTTTTCTAGATATTTATTGTGAATATTTTGCTTAGTACCACTTATGATTGCATCCTTAGCATTAATAATGACAATTTTTTCACCAAGTAATGCCTTTTTTGCTACCTGGCTACAAAATCTTCCTAAAATTTTATCCTTAGCATCCAATAAAAGATATTCGTGCATCTATTTTCCACTCTGTTTTTTACTAATAAAATACTTTAACATCTTTACCTTCAGGATTTTGCTCGAGTAATTCCTCTATTGATAATAGCTTACTTCCTGAGGTTTCTATTTTTTTTCTTGCAGTTTTGGAACAAGTTAAACAAGCTATAGTTAACCTATGGTCAATTTCGCCAATCCCTAATACTTTGCCTGGAACTACAATAACATCATTTTCTTTGGTTTTTTTGTTAATTCTATAGAGATTTGCTTCAACTTGCTCTCTTCGGGGACCTGATAACTTTTTTGAAACCTTCTTCCAAATTCTCTGCTTAGTTTTCCATAATTCTCGGATCAGTTTTCTATTGTAATAGTTACTTGGTCCTGTAATTCGATGGCTCATACTACTAAATCATTTGATTTTTTAATTGAAAAATTATAAACATTAAAATTTTTAATATTTTAATAAATTTGCGGTTGATTATGATTCTATATCGAGTTCATCTAATTCTGTAACAAATTCATCGATCTTTTCGTTATAGACTTCAAAAACTTTTTTTATTAAGGCATTATATTCAAGCACACCATCACTTTCAATAGAAAAGATGTAGGAATCCTCTTTTGAACTTACGCTTATCTTTTCACCTGAGTTTTTCCCACAAGAATTGCATAAAGTGCAATATTTCCAATAATCGTCCTTTAATTTGAGTGATCCATTATTAGCTAATTCGTATAATTTCTCAGGACACATTTTAATTATTAAATCATTCTCTTCTGCGTCTTTAAGTGCGCTCGCATTGAATTTTACATCGGGATAATTTCTAAATGCCACATTCGAAACAGCCTGCCATTTTGCATGGTCTTTTGCCAAGCCTAAGATTGCATAGGCTTCGATAATAACCTTATCATTTTTACCAATTTTGACGAACGGGATAAAATCGTTAACTGGTACTATTTTGGGGTCATTAGATTTCAAATCACCGGAGTAGATTTCTAATGAAGCATTGGTAGTGTTAGTAACTTCGCATGTTAAGGAAACTTGGCAGAGTGGACACCCATAACCAGAACACTCGCACTCCTTAGGGAGTTTGTATACCTCTAAATCAGTTTTAAGGGGTATTAAACCAAGTCTATGACTAATTATTTCATCATATAACGGAGAATCATTTTTCAAAATGATTACTTCGTCAATAGCCATTACGGGTACTTCTGTAAGTATTATTCGCCTTATTGCATTTAACATTTCAACAGAAATTCCTTCAACTACTAAAACTAATTTATGTTCACTCTTTTCAAGAATATCAAGTTTTAAGGGTATCATTTTACTTTATAACTCATCAAATAGGATATAATGCATTAACTACTTGTTAAAACGTGTAATTTAA
>JAHLWV010000287.1 GCA_019057735.1 Promethearchaeota archaeon
TTTTAGGTGATGTTAAAAATATATCTAAAGAAAACACACATGAATGGTTTTCTTACGTACCTAGATTTGACCCAGAAACACATAAATTGGACTTAAATCTTAATGGGAAAGAATCTAAACACTGGGAATTACAATTGAAAGCAGCAGAAGATATTGGATTAGGGTCTAAGGATTATAATTTAGTTGAAGTGAAAGTAGAAAGTAAGAAGAATAATTAATTTTATTTTTATAAAAAGCATTCTATAATTTAATCATAAATAGAATTATCTTAAATTTAATATAGGTAACAAAGGGGTGAAATTATACGTCTAAACAAACTAAAGAAAGGATAAATTGGAATATAAAAGGAGTATGGTACGAAGCATGTGCCGCGGAAGGACATTGTTCGATGTATTTCGGTAGAAACATGGAATCTCCTTGTAAATCATTTCAATTATTTCAGATTATTGAAGGTAAATTTCAAGATGTTGATGTCGGGGGAGTATTAGCAATTAATGTAATTGATTTATTTTCCCCAAAGGCTGCCGATTTAATGGCGAAAGGTGGCGAAGGAGGAATATACATTAGTAAAGATGCATCTGAAGAACAAAGAAAGTATTTAGAACCTTTTTTTGTTAATAATATTCCTGGTGGCTTATTAGTGAGAAAAGTTTTGGGAATTAAATATGTCGATATAACTTTAGAGCAAGAAGGCAAGACTTATAAAATTAAGATGCCCTATGGAGAAATGAATCTCTCGTTGGCACCAGGAGGGGATGGAAAGAATCCTCAACGTATAGAAAACTCTTTATTTAGTATGATGTTTTCTGATATTAAGATTTGTAACACTCACTCTTGGAAATACAACGATTTTGGAAAGAATTGGGAATTTACAAATAGAAGCGGTGCAGTAGCAGACTTTAATCTACAAGGCAAATCCAGAAAATTTTTTTAATAGATCATTGAACTCCGCAACATGAGAGTAATTTGAAAAAGTGTGTAAGTTGATAACGAAAAATTACGAATTCCTTTTTAAAAACTTTTTTATCGTTAATTAGGTTAAATTAAAATAAAGATATGATTAAACTTTATCGTTAAATTTAAAGGTGAAATGATGAAACCGTTTTTAACCCTTGAAGAAGTAAGAAATGCTATTATAGGAAAGAATTTTATTTTCCAGACTCCTTATGGAATGCGTTTACTCACATATGCTGATTTTACTGCGTCTGGCAGATCTCTTAAATTTATTGAACAATTTTTAATCAAAATTCAACGGGAATATGCCAATACTCATACAGAAGACGATGTAACTGGTCGTCATATGACGGAAATCTTACATCAAGCGGAAACTATAATAAAAAAAGCTTTTAATGCAGAGAAAAATTGCAGAATTATAGCCACGGGTACAGGTGCAACGGGAGCGATATCCAAGTTCCATGAAATTATAGGTATACGTCTACCTCCAGCAACGAAAAATCTTATTCTATCAATATTAGATAAATCATCTGAGGAAAACGTTATAGATCAAAATTTGATAAAGAAACTTGAACTAAAAATTAATCGATTGAAACCTGTTGTTTTCATAGGTCCTTATGAACACCATTCTAACGATATAATGTGGCGTGAAGCTATAGCGGAAGTTGTAACCATTCAACTTACTCCCAATGGTTATATTGACTTAAAGGATTTAGAGCGTCAAGTTTCAGACCCTAAATATAAAAATAGGCTAAAAATTGGATCTTTTTCGGCAGCATCGAATATTACCGGTTTGAAATCTCCCGTTTATGAAATCTCTCGTATACTGCATAAATATAGTTGTATAGTTTGTTTTGATTTTGCCGCTAGTGCTCCCTATGTAAAAATAGATATGAATAATGATCCAGACACATTTTTTGATGCGATTTTTATATCTCCTCATAAATTCGTGGGAGGTCCAGGGTCATCAGGAATCTTAGTATTTAATGAACGAGTTTACAAAACAGCACTCTCTCCAACTTCAGCTGGAGGTGGAACTGTTGATTTTGTTAGTTCTACATCAGTGGATTACTCAGAAGATATTGAAATAAGAGAAAAAGCGGGAACTCCAGGAGTCTTGCAAACTATTAAAGCTGCGTTAGTTATAGATTTAAAGGATGCTATAGGAATTGAAAATATTGAATCGAAAGAATTAGATTATACAACAACAGCGTTGGAACGATTATCTAAACATTCAAAAATCGAAATTCTAGGACCGATAGACGCTGAAAATCGCATTGCTATTGTGTCCTTTATGATTAAGCATGAAGATAAGTATTTACACCCCAAATTTATTACTAAATTGCTCAACGATTTGTTTGGAATTCAAAGTCGTGCGGGTTGCATGTGTGCGGGGCCATATGGACACTTATTGCTCAAAATTGACGAAAAACGAACTCAAAAGTTTCGATGTATTACTCAACAAGGGAAACTTGGATTTAAACCTGGATGGTGTCGTGTTAATTTTCATTACTTACTCTCCGATATTGATTTCGAATTTATTTGTAAGGCGATTGAATTTATTGCAGATTATGGATATCTATTCCTTAGAGAATATTCTTTTGACATTAATTCGGGAGTATGGACACATCTCAATTCCGAGGATAATCTCTTATACAACAAACCAGATATTAAATCAATACTCTCGACAGATTTAAAAAACTGCTTTGATGAGGAATCCATTGATCGAAATGTAGAATTTGCTAATTATTTGAACGATGCTAGAAAACTAGTCAAAACATTCGGAGATGAAATTGAATATCATCAGTTTGATGATCCTGAGGCCGAAGAACTAAGATGGTTTAATTTTATACATATAAATAAATAAAAGCTGGATTTATAGGAAAAGATTTTACACTTTATACTTCTTGCGACAAGATAAATAATTCATTATAAAAAATAGATATATTTAAAAAAAGATTTTATCTATAAATCATATAAAGAAAACCAATAGAGATAATAAATAGTAAATAGGTAAAATAAATTGATTATAGATGCACATTGCCATATTTGGGATAAATCCATGATAAGTGGAGGTTTTAAGAAGTTAATTGATGACGGAGCTAAGCAAATGGGTTTATCAGATCCTTCAACGTTATATGATGGATCAGTAGAAAGATTAATTAGAGAGATGGAGGAAGCAGGAATTGATAAAACGGTTTTATTAGCATTAGATGGTCATATTGCTTTTAGGGGTAATTTTACTTATAAAGATTACAATGATTACGTTGCAAATATCATTAATGAATATCCAGATAAATTTATAGGATTTGCGGGAATTGATCCTAGAAGAGGTAAAGAAGCTATTCAAGAACTTGAAAGGTGCGTAGAATTGGGATTGAAAGGTTTAAAACTTTGGCCATTAACGGGATTTTATCCAGACGATCTAGAATTCTATCCCTTTTATAAGCGCGTACAAGAATTGGGCATTCCTGTTCTGATGCATACAGGGTCAGGACCACCAGGTACATACATAAAATATTGCCAACCAATTTATGTTGATAAAGTTGCTATAGATTTTCCCGATATGAAAATAATTATGGCTCATATGGGAGACCCTTTTACAAATCAAGCTATATCGGTTGCTAGTAAGAACTTTAACGTTTATCTTGACATCTCTGCTTGGGAACCGGTCTTAAAAATGGTTCCTGCCGCCTTTATTCAAACGCTTTTTCAAGCGAAATTAGCGTGTGGTATTGATAAGATTCTTTTCGGTTCAGATTGGCCTCTTTTTGCTTCAATCTTATCTCTTAAAGATTGGGTAAAAGGTATTAGAAAATTAAAAGTACCTCCTGCTCTCAAACTTATGGGATTAACAGATTTTACTGAAGAAGACAAAGACAAAATTCTAGGAATAAATGCTGCTAAAGTGCTTGGATTATAAAAAAAGGAATAATAAAAAATTTATTTTTTTGTTTTTAAGAAGAATTAAGAAGAAACATTCAAATTATTAAACGCCATATATGGGAAGAGAAC
>JAHLWV010000288.1 GCA_019057735.1 Promethearchaeota archaeon
ATTTTGAGAGGGTTATTTCGATTTTAGAAATTAAATCCTTTTTATTTTTATTATTATAATTGTTTCTGTTGTTTTTTCGATAGTTATTCCTTTGCCTATTTTCATAGAAGGGACGGCTCCCTAACGAGACATTTGCTATTTCTACTCCGGGATACATACGATTTTTTAAGATTTCAGCAACTTCAACCGCAGTTGAAATTTCTTCTCCTTCCCCTTTTATTAATAACGATTTTGTGCCTCCTGAAAATGCAAAAATTGCATCCTTTATAGTCTTCTCTCGATCTGTTCGATTTCTTATTATAAGGGTTGTACCACTAGGCATGAAAAAACCTCATTACCAATTATTTGTTAAGTTTGATTTAAAAGCAGTCTATATATTAGTTATACTTCAAGTAATATAAAAGTTATTCAAATTATTTGCTGAAAACAATACTTAAAAAGCAATTATGTGAATAACCTTTTAAATAAAGCAATAAATTACACTTTCACTAAGCGACAATTCATGATTATATAATGTTAAAGTTTATAAATTGAACTCAGCACGACTCATTAAACCATCTAATACCTTGCTATATTCCGAAATCCTTTCCTCGAAATGTTCAATTATTTTTCGTTCATCTGTATCTAGATAGTCAAAAAAGAGTGAAATTTTTTCAATTCTTTTAGTAAAATCATTCATGATTTTTGTGTACCACTCGTTCGGCTTAGACAGTAAATCACTTAGCTTTTTTTGGTATTTCGCCTTCTTTTTCTTGAACTCATTATTATTTTTCTCAGCGTTGAGTTCAGAAAGATTTACCTCGTACTTTTTTAAATCTTTTTCAATTTTTTCTCTAAACTTTGGAATTCTGTAGATTTTTTTGTCGATATCAGGATCCCATTCATATAAATAGTAATCCTCGGTTTCAGCTTCTATTTCATCGTCAATTATTTTAATGTCTCTTTTTAAAACCATTATAAGACCGAAATTCCTTTGAAGTTGAGCAAGATATTTTTTTCGTAAAATTTCGTCTATGTATTTAATTTCAATTAGAACGCTCTTCATGTTTTTATTGATTTCTTTTACTATTTTATCAACATTTTTAACCATCTTCTCCATAGTGCCTTCAAACTTTAATTCTATTGAGTTTGAATAGGTAGCGAACATACCGCGATCAGGATTTTTCAATCTTATTCCAGCTATTCCTAAATAATATGATTTAGATTCCTTTTGGCAATGATCAAAAACAAGAGCAATAGCAAATGGGTTAACTCCCTGGTAAAAAAGTTGTGTTTCAATATCTCTAGGTGAAAAAATAAATCCAATTCCAGGATGAGTGTGCCACCAGCCTACGAAAAAGTCTTCTCTATCATCTTGAATTGCTCTTTCAAAAATAGCGGTATTAAACTGAGCTGTGTCAACATAATGCTTGCTCTTATACTCAACATATGCTCTATCGCCAACCATAACGGGGATTGCATCCTTAATGATTACTTCTTTGTTTTCCTTAATCGACCCAATTAATATACCGTAAACTTCACGCCAGGTTTTTTGAGGAAGATTGTTGTTTCCGTATCTCATAGCATAACCAACAATGCGCTTATATGCGTTGTATGACAAAAATACCGGCGTGATTGCCGGATCAATCCCGTACTTTTGAATGTAGGAATCTCTATTTGACATCTCGATGATTTCATCAGCATCGGATAAAAAATTATCTTCCTTTTCTTTTTGAAGTTTCAATGTTCGCAACCTAATTATTATTAGTTTTAAATCGACTAAGTCTGCTTAGTGAGCTTGTAATGAATCTGTATAGTTTTCTAATCTCTTAAGAGATTCAACTATTTATTGGATAAATTTAAAACTTTTAAATTTATCAATCTTTTTAACAAATTAGAACGTTCATACATTTAATTTATTAGATCGATTAAGTAACCTACATGAAAGTTATAGGATTTTGTGGATTACCCGGTTCAGGTAAATCAACCGTCTTGAAAGCTATAGAGGATTTAGGGACCATTATAACGATGGGGGATGTTATAAGAAACGAAGCGAACCGTAGAAACATCGCCCCTAGTGATGAGAATTTGGGTAAGATAGCTTTAGAATTGCGAAAAAATTATGGACCAGAGATTATTGCTGAGAAATGTGTGAATTTAATTAAAAAGTTAGAAAGTGAAGTGGTTTTCATAGATGGGTTGAGATCTATGGCAGAAGTTATAGTTTTTAGAAAATATTGGAAATTTCCATTAATTGCAACCGTAGTAGATGAAAAAATTAGGTACGAAAGGCTTTCTAAAAGAAAAAGACCTGATGATCCAAATTCTTTAAGCCAGATACGGGATAGAGATCAACGAGAAATTAGATTCGGCTTAAATGAAGTTATAGAAAACGCGAATTATAAAATAAATAATAATTTATCAGAAGCAGATGTTCAACGTGAAACGCGCTCTTTGATTTTTAAAATTATAGAAAGTTATTAAAAATTCATTTCAAATAATCTACAATAGCTTTCGACAATGAAACTTTACTCACTTCATTATCAATAGAATCCGTTCCAATTATATCTTCTGCTCCTGCATTTAATATTCTATATCTTGCATTTTGTAATAAAAGGGCATGGGTTGCTACAGCAAATATTCTATTAGCCCCCCCCTTCTTTAAAATTTTTATGGCTTTAGCCATCGTTCCGCCCGTGGCAATAATATCGTCTGAAATGATGACATCTCGATCTTTTAAGCTTAATTTTCCCGACATTATTATCTCTCCCGATTTAACATCTCTAACTTTTTCAAAATAATCTACTGGTATGTTATCTCCAAAACGCTTCGCAAAAGCTTTAGATCTTTCTACAGCACCTTTGTCAGGAGCGATCACTACAATGTTTTCAATGTTTAAAGATTTAATATAATCCGCTAAAATTTTCATGGAATCTATATTCACACACTTACATTGGATTGCGTCTAAAGTTTTTGGAGAGTGGATATCAACAACATAGAGCTCGTCAATTCGCATTGAATCTATAAGTCTTAGAACCATTTGAGCAAATTTACATTCTCCCGGTCTAAAAACACTATCTTGGCGAGCATAAGCTAGATAAGGAACGACGACAACTACCTTAGCTGCACCCATTCTTTTAACCGCTCCGATCATCATTAAAAGTTCGATTAACCGTCCATTTTGATTTTCGCTTGAGCTCGGTCCTGTTGATTGGACAATTATAACTTCGTTTCCTTCTATTAAGGAATCATCACTTATGTTTATTCTAAGGTAGTTTTCTCCATCAGGAAAGGTTTTTGTTTCAGTATTAAAGTAATCAATGTCTAAACCCTTAGCAATTCTTATCCCAAGTATTTGACTTGCTGGACCTACAATTAAGATCTTTTTCATACAGTATCACTTTTTTATATTAACTTTTTACATTTTAACATATTGTTCCATTTCTTATATTTTTTTTATAAACTTAAGAGAAGCATTAAAAATATCTTCTCTATGACCTTTAAAAGAATGTCCTCCCTCTTCAAATTGGATCACATTCTCCGCATTTAAGCTTAGTTGTTTTTTTATAAGCGAGAGATTAGAGAACGGAATTCTATTGTCATCTTTACAATGGGCTATTAGAATTCTTTTATTGTTTGATGGCATGTTTTTTAGAAAATATTTAGGGCTGATTTTCTGAATAATGTCCTCTTGGAATTTTATAGTGGTCGTATGGTAATCGTATCTCGTACACAGAGCAATTAAAGCTTTTACTTTTTTGTTAAGGAAACCCTGTGTTAATATAATTGCACCCCCCATACTCCTTCCAAATAGGATTATTTTTTCTTCCAAGAGTCTGTAAGACTGATGGGTTAGCACCCAATCAATTACAACTTGGATGTCGGAAAATATTTGAACCGCCATCCTATCCCACCTAGATCCCGTTTGTTTTTTGGTTTCTCCATGCGCACGGTAATCGTAAGATAACACGTAAAATCCAGCGTCAAC
>JAHLWV010000289.1 GCA_019057735.1 Promethearchaeota archaeon
TCCCTAACGAGAAAAATCCTATAATTTTACCTAAAAATTCTAATCTCCTTAAAATCTTTCAAAGAGTTAGAAATGAGGCGCACCGGTTTTCAAAAAGATTACATAAAAAGCAAAGGGAACGGAGAATAACGGGTTCGGTTTTAGACAACATTAAGGGGGTTGGGCCTGCTACAAGGAATAAGCTTTTAAAGCATTTTAGAAGCGTTGAGGGTATTAAAAAAGCATCTTATGAAGAATTAACCAAAGTTGTTGGAAAGAAGCTTGCTGAAACAATAATATTAAATTTAAAAAAGAATTATAAAGAAAGATAATAAGTTTATGTTTTATTTGATGATTTGTATACATCTTCAATTTTTTTATGAATATTCCCATTATTACCAGATACAGACTGATCATTTTTAAATATCCTTTTGAAAAAGACCTTACTATATCTACTCCAATTCTTTAATTTAAACTCTTTTTCATAAATTCGTTTGAGAGACCACCTTTTAAGTCGTAATTCAATTGTTTTCCTTCTATAGTATGTATCTTTAGATATTTTTTCTATCTTCCATGCATTTATCTTATGGCAAACATTTCTCGTAGAAATCTTAACACCTGTCAAATTGAAGTGTAAGTCAGCTATTTTTTTTGCTGTTATACCAGGATTGTTTTTAATAATTCGTTGTAATTGTTCCTTTGTGAACAAAAATTTACCTTGAAATTTAGAGTATGTTACTCGCTTCCTAAGTAAACTTTTATCGTAATTATCAAGCAATAACATAAAAAACTTGGCTCCAATTCCTAAATAATAATAACCTTGAAACTTACCTTCTTTATTGTATTTAGGTTTAGGAGTTATATAAGATGGAAGATTAAATTTTTTAACAATATCTTGAAGAAATTCTTGACTTTTTGAAGATATAACTGGACTGTTCGGCTTTCCATTAGCTCTACTACTGTGAGATCCATCGCCATCGAAAAAACCGAGGACAAAAGCCATTTCAAGCTCCTCTTTAATCCCAATAGAAGCAAACAAGGGATTTGAGAAATTAGGAAAGCGAATTATATCCGATTTTTTACCTACAGGAAGTCCTAGATTAATTAAGTGATTTCTAAAAATATTATTAATAATTTTGATAGACCAGACCAACGAATATTTATGGCTCTTTGAATTATAACGTCTGAAAAAATAAACTTTTCGTGGATTAAGCCCAAGATCTTCAATAAACCTTTTTATCAAGATTCCATCTTTTACTCCAATCTGTACTCTGAGAAATTTACGAGATAAATGACTTTCTGCAAACAGCCATCCTAGCCAATAAGCTTTTTGTTTTGAATCAATTTTTTTATAATAATTAATATCCATGTTTGGATGATCATTATATGATGATTTTGATCTATTGTTTAGATTTATAGATTTATATCGATCGAAGAACAGTTTTAACCTTGAAAATTTTTTACCTAACTTGGATTTAATTGTCCTTTCATATGAACTTAACAAAATTGCATCAATTACGTAATCAGGGTTGCCTTTTGAATGTAGAATTTTATCATTTATTACCCATTTATTTTTCATCTTAAGAAAATTCTTAGATAATGTTCTATAAGTAATTTTTTGTCCAGTTATTCTTCTGATCTCTCTCTTAAGATCTCGAAAAAATTCCGCAACGGAATAAAACGGAGTTTTTGTATCAATTTTTTCCGTTTTACCATGAGCTTTTACATCAAATGAATTATTAAAATCTCTATGAGAAATATTCATTCTCTTTAAGAACTCTTTTAGCATTAATCTCTTTAATCCAAGATCATAATCCCAGCCCCATTTCACATAATTTCCAGTATGATTTTCAAAATCATTTCCTAATAAAGAAATCAAATCTTCTGTTGGAAGTTTGCTTAATATTGATATAAGTTGCTTCTTATCATCCTCATCAAGCTTAGCTTTTTTAATAATTTTAATTATTATTGATTTTTCGTTTAAGCTAAACATTGTAATTTTATACAAATTCTCCTTTAAAACCTCCTTCCAATTTTTCAAAGTTTGATCTTTAGAAATTTCTTCTGTAGTAGATTTTTCAAATTTAATATCAATATCTGGAACAACCTGTAGTTTTCGGGTTAAAATTTGATTTAATTGTTTTATAGGGAGAAACTGGGTAAAGAAATGGTTTAACATATGATTTTTTTGCGTTATATCTAATTTTTGATGAGTTAAATAGTTTTTAATTGCGCGTAAGTTAGTGAAAAGTAAAATATTTGATGGATCGCTCTTTTGAAGGGTTTTAATTAAAATCTCAAATTTCATTATTTCAGTTTGAGAGAGTTGTCTGAGCTTCATTTTGTTGTATAACTCTTTAAATGATTTTGTCAATTCACCTAACTCGTTATATTTTTCAATTATTTGGTTTAATTGATTTTTCATTTGTGGGTTAATAATTTCCTCGGATTCTTCCTTCATCCAGTTTTTCAGAAAAAATATCCACTCTTTTTCCTCTTTTTGTTCCACTTTTTGTTCCTCTGGCTGTTCTCTTTTTAAATTTTCCTCTGATTCATTATTCTGCTCTAACCACTCTGCAAATCCTTTAGTTTCCCTATTAGCGTAAATTGGTCTTTTCCCAGTCTCTTTGCGATAGAGTTCTTTTGCTGTCTCGTAATCTTTCTTAAAGAGGATGTTAGAATTAAATTCTTCTTTTTCTATTTCGAGAAGAATTTGTTGCTCTATTTTTCTATTCTGTTCAAGTATCTCTTCTAATTCCTGTTGAGGATCTATATTTTCTTCGATTTCTCTACTTTTTTCTTCCCTATATGGTGAGTTAGCTTCTCGTTCTAATTCTTCTTCTTTTTTGTCAATATTTAAGATCTCGGTTTCATTAGACTTTATTTCATTCTTTACTTCAAGTTCCTGCTTATTTTGACTTAGCTCTCCTTCTTCAATGAATTCTTCATGATTTTCTTTTTCCATGTATTCTTCTTTGGTGATTTCTAGTTCTTCATCATGAACAGTTAACTCTATTTCATCTTCATCTTCGGAAGCTTCAAATTGGTATTGTTTATAACCCTCAATTTTTTTACCATCCAATTCTAAGTTATGGATTTTTTCTTTGTTACCATTCAGTTGTGATTTTTCGTTCTTCTCTTCTATTTCTTCAAATTCATTGTTTTCTACACTCTCGTTAGGAAGAGTAGGCTGTAAAATTTCTTTAACTTCCATCTCCAGATTTTCGCTTTCATCTTCGTTTTTAGAAAACGCTTCCTCAGAATTATTCTCTTGAATTTTGACCTCTTCCTTTTGTTCTTGTTCTACCTCTTCTTCATTAGCCACGGATTCAGACTCAGGCTGAGTTATTTCATCTAACCCAGCTTGTTGTTGTTCGAGCCGAATTCTTTCTCGTTCTACTTCTAAGAATTTTTCTAACTCGGAAACCTCCTCTTTTGGGTTATCTGTGTCAGCTTGTTCTCCTTGTTTCACTTCATGTTCTTTTTCTACAAATAATCGCATGTACTCTTGTAGATACTCATAGATCTGGTTTTCACTAAGTAAAATGGTATTTATTGACTCAGCGTAACTATTTTCGTAAATCCCTCCAGAGTATTCTTCCTGTTCAAAATTATCTCCGTATTCGTAGGGATCATAAGTTGACTCATCATCACCTATCATCTCGGATTGATCAGATTCGTTTGAATTTTCACTACCTTCGTTTGGATCAAATTGTTCGGGTTCAATTTCTTCATCGGGACTGTTAGGGTTAAACTCTTCTTTCTCCTCACTGTTCTCAGATTCGTTTGGATCGAATTGTTCTGAACTCACTTCAGTGTCATATTCGTTAGGTTCGGCTTGATTAGGCTCTAATTCTTTTCCGTGTTCATTTTGCACTAATTTACCTTCATTTTCATTAAAATCAAGAGACGGATCAAAATCGTTATCGTCTATTTTGCTAAAATCAAGAGATGGATCAAAAGCATTATCATCTATTT
>JAHLWV010000290.1 GCA_019057735.1 Promethearchaeota archaeon
AAAACTACCTTAGCTCAAGTTCGGTAATTGTTTAAACTACCAACACCGCTAAAGTTATTCTGAAATATAGATTTATGCAGCTCTATTTTGTAGTTGGTAATTCTTCCGATTTCCATTTAACAATCCCACCCAACATATTATAGACTTCCCTAAAATCAAGCTCTTTCATTATATTTAAAGCATTTTCACTACGACGTCCGGATCTGCAATAAATAAGATATGTTTTGTTTTTATCTAATTTGTCAAGGTCATTCCTGAAAGTGTCAGAATAGTAATCTAAATTAACAGCATTTTCTATATACTCGCCTAAAAATTCTTCAGGAGTACGCACATCAAGAATTACAAAATTTGGATTATCTTTGTTCTCTTGTATTAAGATATACGCTTCTTCCGGAGTGATATTTTCAATTATCTGGATTTGTGTTTCCGACTGCGCAGTGTTATTTTCGGTTTGAATGCATCCACTCGTCAACAAAACCCCAATAATCAGAGCTCCCAAGAACACCGATATCATTAAATTTTTTGGGTTTATTTTTACCATAATTTATTATCTCCTTTGTTTTTAGGCATTATAAATGGTTTCGAAAAAACTCTTTTATGTAATACTACTTATCCTATCCATTAAGTAGTAATTAAATTTAAAAATAAAACACCGCGCTTATTTATAGATTTATTATTCGCCTAAAATTAGAAGTTCTCATGTTAGCAATTAATTTTATTTCTCCAAATCAAAAATGTATTTTTTTTCATCCTATTCTTAAACTAACAACATCCGTGCAGTGGTGGTTGGCGTTTCTCTACCTTCTCAATATATTTTTCAGGATTATCATCAAACTCTTTTTTACATCCTGGTGCACAAAAATAATAGGTTTTTTCTTTATATTCACTCTTAAATTTTGCTGTCTTTTCATCTACTTCCATTTTGCATATCGGATCAACAGCCATATTGGTCACCTCCTTCTCATATTATAATTTTCTTTACCGGCGGGACATATTTTTTTAGCATCAAAGAAAGACTTACCACAGTTACAGAGCTCATAGCCATAGCTAATCCAGCAAGTTCAGGTCTAAAGGTAATTTTAAAAAATGGATATAATATCCCTGCCGCTACCGGAATAAGGGCAGTATTATACGCAAAAGCCCAAAATATATTTTGCTTAATTCTCGATATTACTTTTTTACTTAATTGTATAGCTGCCACTGCATCCAAAAGATCATCTTTTATAAGTACTATATCTCCGGTTTCTATTGCTACATCTGTACCACTGCCTATAGCAATACCCACATCTGCCTGAGCAAGGGCTGGTGCATCATTAATTCCATCACCTACAAAGGCAACTACCTCCCCTTTCTCTTGAAGTTTTTTTACTTCATTTGCCTTATCTTGAGGTAAGACTTCTGCTAACACATTTACAATTCCAGCTTGTTTGGCGATTGCATTGGCAGTTCTAATATTATCACCGGTAATCATAAAAATATTAAATTTCATATCTTTAAATTCTTTAATTGCACTTTTGGTTGTTCCTTTTAATGTATCAGCAATAGCTATTATACCTGCTATCTTGTTATTAAAAGCAATCATTATTACTGTCTTTCCTTCGTTTTCAAGTTGAATAATATTTTTCTCAACCCCTTCAGGTAGTGAAATATTTTTCTCTTTTAAAAGAGTTCTGTTGCTTATGAGTATTTCTTTTCCTTCTACTTTTGCTATTACACCTTTTCCCCTAAAAGTGTTAAAATATTCGCTGCTGAGAAGTTCAATCCCACTATCTAATGATTTTTTTACGATTGCCTCAGCAAGAGGATGTTTAGAATTCTTTTCTACGCTTGCCGTAAATTTTAGTAATGTTCTATTTTCAATTCCCATACCGATTATATCTGTAACTTCCGGTTTCCCCTTAGTAAGAGTTCCGGTTTTATCAAATATTATGGTGGTTAATTTCTCAGATCTTTCCAGAGCTTCTCCATTTTTAATAAGAACACCAAGTTCAGCTCCACGGCCTACTCCTACCGTCACAGCAGTAGGAGTAGCCAGGCCAAGTGCACACGGGCAAGCAATAACCAAAACTGAAATTAAATTAGTTAACGCGAAAAGAAAACTACTATCAAGAATTAAATACCAGACCACAAAAGAAAGAAGGGCAATTACTAATACTATAGGAATAAAATAATTTACTGCCTTATCTGCAATTCTTTGAATGGGTGGCTTTGAGCTCTGAGCTTCTTCTATAAGTTTTATGATTTGAGATAGCATGGTATCTTTTCCTATTTTAGTTGCTTTAAATCTTAATACACCATTTTTGTTAATGGTTCCTCCAACGACCTTGTCCCCTTTTTCTTTTAATGGTGAAATGGACTCTCCTGTAATCATTGATTCATCTACATAACTCTCACCATCAATAACTTCACCATCTACAGGGATTTTTTCTCCTGGTTTTACTATTAATATATCATTTAATGCAACCTTTTCTATAGATATTTCTTGCTCTTCAAAAATTGAGAGCAGTTTACTAATCAACATATCTTCAGGTGGATATACAAAATTTCTATTATTATAATTGTAAACTCTGCAGATAAATAATTTATTTACCTTTCCTTCTATATCTCTTTTATTCATTAAAATAGTTGGTGATCCGTAAAAGGAATAATCTTTAAAATTCTCTTTAGTTACTTCTGTTAACTTGATAGGGGCAGAAATATTCAACTTCTTTAGAGCATCTTTTACTTGTTCTGCTGACTTGTTGTAGTTCGGGCAATCTCTAAAATATAAGATTTCTATATCTATATTTTTGGGGCTCAAAATACCAGCGGTCTTTGGTTGTAAGCCCATTAATTTTTTAATCGCTTCTGAAGTCTTCCCTTTTGCCCTTGATTCCAAATACCGCCCCATGGTAAGAAAGGTAGCTAAAAAAATTGCTGTCTCATAAAATAAAAATCTACTGGAAAGTATAAAATTAAAAGTAGCCAAAAGACTTGCTACAAAAGCAACCCCTATCCCCATAGAATACATTACATCCATATTGAGATTCTTATTTTTAAGAGAACGATAAGCAGCAGCAAAAATAGGATGACTTATATAAATAAAAGCAGGAGTTGAAATAAGCAACATTAAATAAGCCGTTGAAATAGGTAAATTAATAGGAATATACATAAGAATCATCAAAAGAGTACCAGTAGTAAATCCCACAATAATTCGGTTGCGTTTTTCTTTTAAATCCTTTTCTCTTGTAACTTTTTCAAAATCTTCTGTTTTTTCTCCTTCTATACCTAAGAATTGATATCCGGTTTCTTCAATAGTTCTTCTCATGTCGGCTTGGGTTACAATATTTGGATTATAAATAACAATTGCTTTTTCACCAGCAAGATCAATATTAACCTCTATTATTCCATCCAATCTCAGGAGAGAATTTTCTATTGTTTTTACGCAAGTAGCACAAGTCATCCCTCCAATTTTTAGAACAACTTTTTCGTTTATTATTTGGTAACCTGCGTCCTTTATGGCTTTGCCTAAATCAGTAAACCTTAGCTTTAAAAAGTCATATTCTACTGCAACGCTCTCGTTTCCAAGATTCACTTGCGCATTGATGACACCATTCAGATTTATCAATGACTTCTCAATTGTTGTAGCACACATTGCACAAGTCATTCCAGAAATCTTAACTTCGATTTTTTTAGACTTTTCTAAAAACATGTTCTTGCCTCACATACAGTTAAATTTTCACTTTTTATTCTTATGCACAACTCTTTAAGGCGGACATTTACCGCATATTGACCTGAATAAGTTAGTGCTTAAATATCTATCTCCCCGATCAGGTAAAATTACTACGATTATTCCAGAATCCATCTTTTTGGCTATGCGCAAGGCTCCTAAAACTGCAGCACCACTGGACATGCCTACAAAAATACCTTCTTTGGTGGCAAGTAATCTGGTTA
>JAHLWV010000291.1 GCA_019057735.1 Promethearchaeota archaeon
GGTTGAGTTATAGTACCTTCTATTACATGGATGCCCATTGAATAAGCTCCCGCATTATATTGTCCTCCTCTTAAAGGCTTATTCTTACTTACTTCTTTCGTAAACAAATTCCATAATTCGTTAGCAAAAGAATCAATCTCAGCATCATCGTTCCCCCACTTTTCGTAATTATTAATTAATTTTTGCCGAAAAACTTTATTATCTTTAAAGTTTGAATTGAGAATATCGATAAGATCTGGTAAAGTCATTAGCTTTTCATCGTAAACGACTTTTTTAATGGTATACATAGAATCTACTAAAGTAGCAAACCCATAAGCAGTAATCGACGAATAATTATATTTTGCTCCACCACACACGTAATCTTTTCCATTTTCCAAGCACCCATCAAGCGTAGCGGAGACAATAGGATGTTGGAAATAGTTCATTGCTACTTTATCTCCTACTTCGGCAATTTTTACAGATTTTTCGATGTTAAATTTAAGCTGACGCTTAAAGGCATCGTAAAATAGATCGTATGTGGTAAAATCTCCTGGATTTCCTGTTTGTAAACCATCAATCTTTTTTGAGAAATTGCTAAATCCGTTGTTCAAAATTAATTCCAACACTCCAGGTAGATTTATGAACATCCTACCTGTTGCTGAAAAACTGTTTCCTTGACCTGTAGGTTCTACACATCCGATTATAACGTAATTTCGAGCATCTTCAAGAGAATAACCCGTCTTTTGAAGCGCCGGAACAATAACTTCGTCGTTATAAAATGCAATACCTGAAGTGTGTTTAAAAACTTTAATAGCGTTTTCAAAGAATTCTTTTGGAGTTTTCGAATGAATTCTTACCGAAAGATCAGTTGTGAAAACTTTTACATTTTTATAAGCTTCAAGAAAAAGGTAGGATAACTCATTTGTTGCGTCTTCACCGTTTAAATCTATGCCTGCAATAGTAATTGTCTGGGTGTTCTGACCAAGAGCGTTAGCTACCAAAGAAAACTCTGCAGGCAATATTGTAACATTCCATGTTAACTTAAGATTTAATTCTTCGATTAATTCTAACGCTGTTTCCCGGTCAATCAGCCCGTTTTTAAGATCTTGCACATAGTAACGCCATAAAATCTGATCTAATCGGCCAAGAGCTAGAACACTTCGCTGGTAAGTAATATTTATGATATTTTGGGTAAACCATATAAATTGAACTGCTTCGTAAAAAGTTTCTGGAACGGTTTGAGTAAATTTATCCATCATAGCTCCGATAATATTAAGCTCTTCTTTACGTTTCTTGTCGCTTTGAGTTTTTGCCTTTTCGAGAGAAAGAGCTGAAAACCTTTGGGAAAATTCTATAGCAGCTCTGTAATATATTTTAACAGCTTCGTAAAAATTATATTTTTCTTGATAATCGTTATCTGCTTTATCTAAGCGGAATTTGTATGATTCAGCTTCTTCAATTATCCCTCTATATCCAAGTTTTAAAAGTTTTTGGTAGCCAGCACATATATGGCCTTCTGTTGGTCCAATTTGAATGGAAACATTTGGAGCTAAGGAAGTAATTTTCCCATCTCCTGTGAGAAGTTTTTCTTCTCGTAATTTCTTATTAATCCGACCTTCTATTAGCGATTTTTCTTTCCAAAAAGGAATCATTTCGAGTAACTCATCAATCTCCGGCTCATCGATAAAAAAAGGTTGAAGCTTTCTTCTTCTTAGCTTCTTATAGGTTATTTTTTTCTCTAAACTGTTGTTGTAGCGTTGAAGATCGAGATTGATTTTTTCACCTAAATTTTTACTGGATTCGTTTCCAACCAGTAATTCATCGTCTCTAATAAAAATGGTCATATTTTTTAGAGTATGTGCTATAGCTTTCGCTCTTTTAATAATTTCGGGATCATCCGGATATTGTTTGTAAATCTCAGTGAAAAATCTCATGCGTTCGATACATAATTCATACTTGCTTGATAACATATTATTTTTGAGATTATTAATCCGTTCGGAAGGGGTTTTAACAGTCAAATTCTTCACTGAAATTTAAAATTTAAAATTGTATTTATTGTAAATCAACAATCTAATAAGTATTTTAAAACTTTAAAAAATAAGTAAAATAGCTTAATAACAATTATTCTCTAATCGTTCGAAATGAAAGTTACACTAAACCCAAATACCATCTACCAGAAAATACTCCAGGATAAAATCAACAGGAGAGAAGGAATTGAGCTTTTAATTTCGATCGTAGAAAAATCTGATACGACTAGTGTTAGATTGGAAAGTTTAAAAATTCTCTATTGCCTGAAAACTTATGATCAGATTGTTTTTAAAACATTAGAAAATTGTATAATTTCTGACGAATCTGAAGAGATTAGGATAATTTCCGCTAAAAATGTTTTAGAAAATTATTTACATATTGGAGAAAAATGCTTGGAATGGGCTCTATTAAACGATAAGTCATCTAGATTACTTAAAGTCCTTGGAGAAATGTTAAATGATCAAAAAATCGATCGATACAAGAATCTATATGCAATTTATCTTCATAGATTAGAGAAAATAAGTGAAAAGCTTGATGTTGTTTCTGAGGAAGTCCCTTTCTTACTGGATATAGAATTTAGTATTGAGAATTATAATAGTTTTAATTGGAGTTCAAATAGTAAGCTGATCTATGATGATGATGTAATGTTTAAAATTCAAGACCAGCACATATCAGAATTAAGTATATCCCTAAGAGATCAAATTCCTTCCTCCATTGAATTATTGAAGAATTTAAAAAATTTGGACCTTAGTTGTAATAATTTAACTGATTTGCCAGATACACTAAGAGATCTTACAAACCTTGAAAGTGTCGATTTGAGTTGGAATAATTTTAAAATTATCCCCGATATCTTGAAAGGTTTAAAGTCAAATGTAAAAATAAATATCCGTCATAATCTCTTTCAGAAATAACCTAACTAAATTTTATACGAGCTAGCCTTTTCAAAAAGTTTCAAATTCTTTAGATCGTTAAATGAAATATGACATTTCCAAATTTTCCAAATAAACATCGTGAGAGAGCTTTTGTTCAAGCTGAAGATTTCTGGAAGTATAAGAAAGAAATTGGGGTATATCCGGATATCGAGCCTCCAAAAGGAGTTATAATTTGTTATTCCCCGACAATCCTAAATTACATCGTAGAAAATTATTCTCTTACTAAAGTTGATAATGTTTTTGGAAAAGATTTTTATCTTCTAAACGATTCTGACAAGAAAATTGCACTTTGTGGAACTTTTGGAATCGGGGCTCCAATTGTTGGGATTCTCTTGGAAGAACTTAACGCTTTCGGTATTAAATCATTTGTTTCAATTGGGACTGCTGGATCTCTGCAAAGTAATCTCCAATTAGGTAGTACCATTATCTGCACGAGAGCAATTAGAGACGAGGGAACATCGCATCATTACGCATTAAGCGAGAAGTACTCACATCCATCACGTGACTTGACTGACAAATTGATCGAAATAGCTAAAGACATGAATTTAAATTACAACACGGGAACAAGCTGGACAACTGATGCTCCTTATCGTGAATCTTTAGCTGAATTAAAATATTACCGAGATGAAGGCGTATTGACTGTTGAAATGGAAGCTGCTGCTATATTTGTGATTGCAAAGTGTTTAAACATCGAAGCAGGGGCAATTTTTACTATTAGCGATTATTTGACTGAAGAAAATTGGGAGCTTCACTTTCATTTAACTGAGGAACATCTACATACTTTATTTACTCTAGCTAAAAAGACTTTAAGTTCTTTATTACTTTGAAATTGCTAAATATCGAGCTTAAGCTCAGCCCTAAATTATAAATTCAAAAGTGTTTTCATTAAATTATTAAAAAAAGTGATAAAAGTGAATTTTGAGACTATTAAATTTGAATTAAAGGAGAATGGAATTGGAATTCTTTCCTTAAATCGCCCGGAAAAATTGAACGC
>JAHLWV010000292.1 GCA_019057735.1 Promethearchaeota archaeon
GGTATCAAGTTCGAATTTTTCATAAAATCCGGTATTTGCTTACATCCCTCTATAATCTCCTTGAAATTTCCCTCTTTTGACGAAATTATTTCTAAAGCCTCGTATTTCCAGCTTGGAGCAGTGTACAGATAAAATTTGCTTAGATTGGTGGACGAAACAATTTTTTGAATGTTTAAAATGTCATCGATTACATCAGAAACATAGTTAAATTCACTTTCGATATCGTTGTTGATATACCCTTTGTTAAAATCGTCCCAAATGACAGTAGAAATGAACTCGGTGTTTCCCATCTCTTCCCATAGCTCTTCGCATAGGTGAGGCATAGTTAAAGAAAGTAGTTTTACCCAGTTTGGAAATATTATTTTATAAACTTCTAAAATATCATTTGCATCTTCGCAATACCTATTAAAATCTTGAATTATGTTAAAAACCTCGTAAAAAGAAAGTTGAAGGTATTTTCTTATGTTTAAATCCTTCAAACTAATTTCCGCTTCAACAAATTTCTTAGTGCATTTCGATAACACGATCTTTGCATATTTTGTGTTAATGTTCTCTATTTTTCCTTCAATTTTACTTATTTTACCTGTATTTTCCGAAATAAAATTATAGAACCGTAATATGTGATTCTTTATGATTTCTATTTGTTTTTCACGCCAATCTACACTGATCCCAAAATCGCCACTATGAGAGATATAAAAACGGAATAAATCAGCTGAGTAATTAGATATTATATTTGCTATTGATATTACGTTTCCTTTAGATTTTCCCATTTTTTGACCTTCGATAATTACTGGTTCCATTAAAGAGACGATTTTTGGCCAATGTTTCTCTGGAAAAATAGCGACATGATGAAATATATAAAAGCTTAGATGATTAGAAATATGCATTATTGCGGTATGTCTATGATCTACGGGATACCAATATTCAAATTCTTGTTGCATCTGTTTTAATACGATTTCTTTAATCTTAGTTTCAGTAGATAGGCTTTTTATATCGCCCACATTTAATAAAACGTAATCAAAAAACGCTAGTATTAGCTGTTCTGGTTTGAGATTATTTTTCTTTATCAGATGAATTATGGTGTAAAAACTCATATATATTGTAGAATCGCTTAATGATTCAATAATCCAGTTTTTATCAAATGGAAGCGGAGTTCCAAGACCCCTCTTCCGCGCACAAGGCCTTTTCTCTAACCAATTAAACACATGTTCAAAATTCATGCGATATTTAGTGGGGACAATATTCATATTACTCAAACATTTTAACGCTTTTTGCTTCCAATCTCCCGCATTAAAATTTAGGAACCATTGATCTCTTAATATCGAAACTAGTATTTCTTTTCCACACTTACACTTAAGATCTTTCGTAATAGGTAGAAAAATTTTATCAGCCATTCCATCTTCAATCAAATCATCAATAACTTTACCTACAGCTTCGTTTACTTTCATTCCTTTATATTTTCCGCACTTATCATTCAGAACACCGCTATAAAATTCCACCTTATAATTTTCAGCTGTTGCCTTATCTAATCTTTCAAAATCTCTTTGAGTATGGACATCGTATTTTTCGCAATACACTTTTGCGGGAAAGTCTTCGAAATCTAATAAGTCAATGATTTGAATAGGCTTTATTTTCTTTATTTCCTCCGAATTTAATTTGAACTCTTTTATAGTTGCTTCATTTTTTTGTAGGTCTAATAATGCTACATAATCGTATGGAGCGTGAGCTGGTACTGAGTAGACTACGCCAGTTGCAACTGCAGTATCTACGAAGTTTCCTGGCAAAATTAGAAGATCTCGGCTACCATCGATACTTTTAACCTTCTTTCCAATTAAATCTACTCCCTTCAATTTCTCGAGTATTTTCACGTCCTTATTCTGATTTTTTAACAGTATTGTTGCTTCCTCAGAAATAATCCATATATCCCCATTCACTCTAGCATACACATATGTACCAGTAGGGTTTATCCAGAGGTTAGTCGCACCGTAGATTGTTTCGGGTCTCAATGTAGAAGGAACTAAATAAGCATCCTCAAACGGAAATTTTATACAAGTATATTCGTTAATATCTAAATTTAATTCGTCTCCACTCGCAATATCATCTTCCCCTACGGCGTTTCCACATTGGGGACAATATAAAATAGGGTATTCACCTTTTTCTAAATAGCCCTCGTCGAATAACTTATGAAATTGCCACTCAATTAGTTTATTGTAGAGTTTATCACCTGTTGTGAATTCTCGTCGCCAATCCAAACTCATACCTAAAGCTTTAAAATCGATTTTGTAAGTGTCCGAAAAATAGTTCACAATATTCCACGGTTCTACAAAGCTTTCCACAAGTCTTTTTGCTTGTTCTCTATCCGTGGTATGTAACGATACATATTCTTCCATCCGTTTTATCGTTTTTTTATCATTTCTTTCGATAGAAGAAGATATTGCTAACACGGGAGTGCCTGTTATATGAAATGCCATGGGATACAATACATTATATCCTTCAGCGCGATAATATCTCGCAAAAACATCTCCGTTCACAAAACTCCTACCGTGGCCTATATGTGAAGGACCAGAAGCATACGGATAAGGAGAGGTTATAAAAATCTTTTGCTTGTTGGAGATTGGATCTGCTTCAAATATTTTTGCCTGCTCCCATCTATCTTGCCATTTTTTCTCTATTTGCTCAGGATCATACATGAAATACTCATCTTCATTGTGTCATTTCCACACTTTTTATTTTTAATTTACTTATCGATGCAATAACTACCCTAAAACCCTTTTCAATTAAATTTTATATGCTTGGCAAACAAATCCGTCAAAAATTTAAAAGAAAAAGATCTCTCGGATTTGTATCGCTATAATAACAATTGTAATAATGCCTGAAGTAATACTTTTTTCTGTAAAAATTCTTTTACTGAGCTCAATAGAGCAGCATTCTTCAGAACCATTATTAATGTATGCAAATTCCTTCTATTTTATAAATTTTATCTTAGATTAAAAAGAAGATTGGGAATTTGGCTCTATACATTTAAAATTAATTGTGAATTAAAAGTAAACTATGAAATTCGAAAATTTAATTTATAAGGAAATTGATGAAACAGCTTGGATATTACTCAATAGACCTGAAGTCATGAACGCATTAAGCATGAAACTTTCAGAAGAGATTGTTGAGGCCGTAGAAAATGTGAGACAATCTACAAAACTCAAATTCTTGGTCATTAAAGGTGAGGGTCCCAACTTCTGCGTTGGAGATGACATTACAGAGATGATTAAATGGGGAAACGCTAACGATATAACTCGAAGATGTCGATATTATCAAAATATGGCTAATCAACTAGAGGAATTGGATAAAATTACTATAGCTGCGGTAGACGGTTATGCTGTGGGAGGAGGATTGGAGATTACTATGGTGTGCGATTTTGTTATAGCTACTGAGCGTTCAAAATGGGGTATGCCGGAGGTAGATGTTGGAATAACTCCCGGATGGGGTGGTACGACACGCTTATCGAGATTAATAGGTCGGAGAAGAGCCAAGGAAATAAATCTTATTGGAGCGCTTCACACGAGCAAAAAGGCTGTTGAATGGAATTTGTGGAACAGAGTTGTTGCCAACGACCAACTAGATGAAGAAGTTGAGCGATTGTTAGAAGTACTTAAATCCAAAAATCAACAAGGAATGCGTCAATTAAAATTTATCATTAACCGGGGTGTAGAATGCGATTTATACACAGCTCAAGGTTTCGAAGTTTTATCGGGCGCTTTAACGGGAGCTGTGAACGGATTTTGGAAAATAAAAGACGCAGATCAAGGCAAAGGTGTTCTTGGATTCACTGCTAAAGATGGTTTATGGCAAACGAGAAGAAGATTGGCAAAAGGTTTTTGGGTAGATTGACTGTTCCACCATAGAAATATGTTTTAGTTTTAAAAGAAAAGGTAAAA
>JAHLWV010000293.1 GCA_019057735.1 Promethearchaeota archaeon
ATTTAACAGTTATAAAGAAGATTGGGGAATCTCTATTAGATAAGAAAGAGCCGGAAGATTTAGATTCACTAGAGAAAGCAGATGTAATAATCGCTACCTACGAAGCGATAGATTATATTTTAAGAAGCGGTAATAAGGCTTTTTTAGGTTCCATAGGAACGATAATTATTGATGAAATTCAGACGTTAAGTGATCAAGAACGTGGTTTTCTCGTAGATGGTTTAATCGCTAGACTGAAATCTGTTTATAGCGATGCTCAATATCTGTATTTGAGCGCTACAATTGGTGCACCTGAGACTTTAGCTAAAAAACTAAATTGTATTTTGATTAACTACAATAACAGGCCTGTCCCTATAGAGCGCCACTTAATCCTATGCCTTAATGAATCAATAAAGTTGAGAAATATATCGAGATTAGTCCGTGCAGCCTTTATTGAGAAATCTAGTTATGGGTTCAAAGGACAGTCAATAATATTTACGAATTCAAGGAAAAAGTGTGAATCTCTTACAGCTTATCTGCAAAATAAAGAAATAAGAACAAAATCTTATCATTCGGGATTAACTAATGAGGAACGAATGATAATTGAAAAACAATTTCAAAAACAATCTATAGCAGCTGTTGTTGCTACGGCAGCGTTGGCAGCGGGTGTAGACTTACCAGCAAAACAGGTTATTTTCGAGTCGCTTTTGATGGGAATAAATGTTTTAACGGTAGCAGAGTTCGAGCAAATGCTTGGACGAGCGGGCAGATTGGGAAAACACGACATGGGCAGAGCGTATCTTCTTATTGAACCAGGTAAAAACTATTCACACCGAAATAAAACTACTGAAGAAAACATTGCGATTACCTTACTTAATGGAAAAATCAAAGATTTTGAGTTACACCCCGACGAAGACAGATCGTTAACAGAACTTCTAGCATTTATATCGATGTTTAATGAAGGCGTTGAAAAGGAAGTTATTTATAAATTTAATGACGACCTAATTAATGTCAATTATGAATTAGAAGGGTTTATTAATAAATTAATAAATTATCGTCTTATTCGACTAAATAACGGTGTTTTATATAAAGCTACTTCTCTGGGTCAATCTGTTGCTAAGTCTTTTTTAACTATTGAGATAAGCCTGAGCATTATTGAAGAACTAAAGAAGAAAGAAAAAAAGATTATTGAAATAGTGTTAAATTTAAAAAGTTTAAGAAATGTTTACCTCACTAAAAAAGTCGTAGCTGATTTATCAAAACATAGACCGGCAAAATACAGTTCAAATAATTTCTTCAGCTCAAGCGTTCTTTCGCTCATGGATGCAAACTATGTTAAAAAGAGAAAAACCTTCTCAGATGAATTCATAGAATATGTTGTAAAATGGACAAAAGAAATTTTCAACTGCGATTGTAAAGACAACCCTTATTGTGAGTGCGGCAGGCTGAATTTAGAAAAGATAATCTTGAATTTAAGAATTGAGGATAATTTTTCAATAAAAGAAATTACTGAATATCTTGAAAATGAATTGGAAATTATGATCTACAAGGGTGACATAACTGATTATTTAGAAAATTTAATTTACTCTTTTGAGAGCGTATTAAACATTTCTAGAGGTGTACCTAATTTAGATCCTATATATAACGAGGAGATTTCGAATATTCCAAATATTATAGAAAGGATTAGAAAATGAATATTTTCATTAAATGGAAAGAGAATTTAAAGACATCAATAATAAAAATTTAATAAAGGAAATATTATTCGATAATTAAATAATTACTCTTATAAAACTCAGTTCACTATAAAAATTTAAAAAAAAAACTTGTAGATATGATTTATACTATCTTTCTTTATCAGAGTCAGACGGGTTTATTGATTTACGATAAAATTTTTCAAGATTTAGATGGTAAAAATACAGAAATGTTCAATTCTTTTATTTCAGCCATGAAAACATTCGTATCAGAAATCGTCATTAATGGCTCTCTTGATCGATCAACTGAATTAACAAACATAGAACTAAGTGATTACATAATTATATTAACTTCGCTTCCTAAAATCAAAGTCGATATGGTTATTATTTCTGATAAGGAAGATAGTAAATCTGTAAACAAATTAATTCCAAAATTAATTAAATTCTTATATAAATACGAGCAATTATTTCTTAGTTGGGATGGAGATAGAGAAGAATTCGACTTATTAGATCACCCCTTAACCGAATTAGTATTAACAAATGTAAGGATGGTTCAAAAATCTTTACTTAAACAACCAGATCAAATACTGAAGTCAATTTGGGCTCATAGGAAAAAGTTAACAAGAGAGGCGATTGATAATCTGATTCGAGAACGCGATCTTTTGATATACAAAATCGAGAAAGCAGTGAATCTCCCAAGAAAAGCAGCTATGTCAATATCTGTTATAGACCTATCTGAAAAACTCAAAGACGAGATTACTTATCTAAAATACAAAAATGAACTAAAACGATTTAATCGTGAAATCAAAGATGCGAAGTTTAAGTTAAATTATTATCTTGAGGGGATAAAAGTATCATTAAATGAAGCAGTTGCAAACTTAGGTAATAATCCTATCCATTCTGGAGATTTTAAAAACGCTTATCTAAATCTCTACTCTTTTAGTACCAAGTTAAAACTAATGAATGAAAACGATTGGAAAATATACCGTGATATGGCTAGTCGTTTAATTGATAAAGAAGCTTTAACTGAACACGAATTATCTGAAATCATCCAAAACGTGCTAAAAATGAGTTTTAATGTAGACGATTATTTAAACTGAGCGATGAAATGCTTCTTTTTTATGATTATTTAGTGTGTAACTCAATGATGTCATTCTCTTCTAATTCGTATTCTAAACCCACTTTTTTCTTTTCTTGTCTAGCATTTTTCCGAATGACTATTGCGTGATCGAACGATTCATAAAAGCTTCGATGGATTTTTATTGCTACATCTCGTATTGTTGGTTTATTGAGGGCGGAATCGATGAGGAGAGGTTTTTCAGCAACTATTCCTTTATTCATGGTGTAGACTTTAAGTTTGTGTAAGTAAGTTAACACAATTTTTCCAAAATCACTTGGAATTTTTCTCATTTTCACGCTCGTTCCAATAACCAAAGGAAACAAATCGGAATACGATTTCTCTAATTCGTCGAAAGTATTTTTAGTCAGCTCTAAGTCCCCTTTTGTCCCCAAAATAATAGATTTTTTATAAACTACGGAAGGATTTAAAGCATCGACAACGTGATCGAGTTCGATCTTACCGAAAACTTTAACTATGCCATTTCGAACACCTCCGGCATGTGTAATCTCTTTAATTTTTTCAGTTAAATCTTCAACATCGTTCAGCTCTCTAGCTTCATTAGTTAAATAAAATACCTGAATTTTGTTAGAGCCAGTTTTCTCAATTGTAATGGGTGGGCGTGGAACATTAATTCTCACATATGATTTTTTTAGTTCATCCAAAAGTAAATCAATTTGCTCTTTATAATCTCGCGATAAATCTACGCAAAAACATATTAGATCGCAAGCTCTTAATTGAGAGATTATTTCTCTACCATTTCCTATTCCGCTTGAAGCACCCTCCATAATTGAGGGCATGTCAACTATTTGATAACGAACATTTTTATGTTCATATATACCTATTTCAGGTAAGGGAGTAAATTTTCCTATTTTATCTTTTGCTGCTCCCGTTAATAAATTCAACAGAGAAGTTTTACCAACACCTGGAGAGTGATAATCACTTATTAGAATCAGTTGAATTCCTTCCTTTTTTATTGAAAATGGACTTACTTTTTTACCAGTTGTTTTAATTCGGATTTTTTCCGCTTCTTGTTCTCTTCTAAGCTTAGCTAATCGAGATTTATTTAAAGCAACAATTTTTTCTGTAGCTTTATGTTTAGGGACTAAAGAAATAAATTCCTCTAAACGCTTTATTTTTTC
>JAHLWV010000294.1 GCA_019057735.1 Promethearchaeota archaeon
ATTCCTAGAATTTCTTTTCTCTTAAACTTTTCTTCGATTTCTCTCCTTTTATTCTTACTAATACCGGCTCTATAGCTATAAATTTTGTTTTTCAAAGTTGGTAATGCTTTTCGTGTCCAAATAGCTTGAAGTTCAGCCATTTTTCTCGAAAGGGTAAAAGTTAATGTTTGGATACCCTTTTTATATTTCAAGTGTGATATAAACAAGTTTTTTGTTTCTTGGTGAGCGGATCTATATTTACCAGAAACTTTATCGTATGGTAAATCCCACAAAATAACCTTTTTAGCCCCAGAGGGAGAATCGTCTTTATCGATAACCACAAAATCTTCGCCAATAAGTTTTTCGCAGAATTCCTTGGCATTACTTATAGTAGCACTTGATAAAATCCAAATCGGCTTAACATCGAATAGATCAAGTATTCTTTTCAATCGTCTTAATAATAAAGCAAAATTGGAGCCAAATATTCCCCGATATACATGAATTTCATCCAATACAATGTATTTTAAATTACTACATACCCTACGCCATTTTTGCTTTAACCAAGGTAAGTAGAAATGCAGTCCGTATGGATTAGTTATTATTATATTAGCATTCGCTAAGATATATCTCTTTTCATTTGGGTTAGTGTCGCCGTCGTAAACTCCAATCCTATTTTGCTTAATATTCGTGTCAGCTAGGATTTCTTTTAGTTGAAAGAATTGGTCTCGGGCTAGTGCTTTAGTCGGGAATAGATATAAAGCAGTAGATTTCCCGTCATTTAGTAGTGTATCCAATACGGGTAAATTGTAACACAATGATTTTCCGGAAGCCGTCGATGTAACGATTACGGTGTTGTTTCCTTGCCTGATAGAATTTATAGCTTCAGCTTGATGTCTCCACAATCGAATATCATTATTATCTAGCCATCTTTCTAGCCTTCTTCTTAAAGGCTTATCCAGATTTTCAAACCGAGCTTTTAATTCAGGTAAATGCTCGATATGAGATATTTGGCCGCAATAATAATCTTGAGATTTGATATAGTTAAGAAAATCTTCAAAATCAACCATAAATAGCTCAAGAGAATTAATGAAATATATTAATTAAAAATTTCAAAAGAGCTACGATTTTATAATTTACCTGATGCTTGAATTTAAGATTAAGCAATTAAAACATGACCCTAATTACCTACTAAAATATAAAAATAAGTAAAATAACTAAAATATAAAAATAATTAAGTTGTTTTCTGAATAAAATGTCTGATTCAGATTGGATTAAGGTAAATTTTCAAGATTTCATTGATGAATTTAGCAAGAAAATAATTGTTGATAACTCTCCAAGTTTCCTCTACTCAAAGAAAGACAAAGAACATGAGGCGTTGAATTCTTTAATAACTTTTTTCTTTCTTACTGGTGGCTTGTTCATTTTTGTATCACTATCAATAATCTTTGGAGTAGCAGAAGTGTTCCTTGTTATTTTTATTACAGTTATTATTATCGTTGCTATAGTAGATATCGTTTTAATTTTTATTTACCTCCGTTCTCATGTTTTAATCAAGCCTTTGGAAAATTGGGTAGAAGTTTACAAGGGAGAAACTCATGGAACTAATGTTTTTTACTGTTTCACTTATTTTCCCGTTTTTTCTGGTAAATGTCATCCAAACCAAGCAAAGAATGTGCTATATAAATTACTTCAAGAAGAGCTCTTTAAAAGTAAAATAGACATCGCTCAAATCGAGGTCTACTTGAGTTTAAACGCAAC
This sequence comes from Promethearchaeota archaeon, assembly GCA_019057735.1. The sequence goes on from JAHLWV010000294.1 coordinate 1,738, forward strand.
CAATACTAAGGATTTTAAGGTAATAGGGTATTATTTTCAATACGCAGAGGGTATTGCTTTTAAAAACGAGAAAATCAACAGAAATTCTTGGAGATTCTTCCCAATCGAAAAAACATTAAACAATAATATTATCGCTACTGCAAATTGGGACCACCAATTTGAATGGAAAGACGATTTGGAGTTAGATTATGACAAACTTCACAAGTATGCTCCTTGGATTATTCAAAAGTGGGATGAATTTAGCATAAAGCCGCTAACGAAAGCGTTTAAAAACGAAATTAGATGGGAGTTAAGAGGAATAGAATCTAGACCAAAACTAAAGCCTTGGCAATCTAAGTTCGAATCCACCTCCTACGATAATTTCAAGGCTTATAAAGATCTACAATTGATGAACGATGCAATTGAAAAAATTATAGGAAAAGATTTAAAAATAGAAAAAATAAAAGATATTAAAAAGTACATCTTAGAATTTAAGGCTTATTTAAGAGATTTAAATTCGTAAAATAATAAAAAACAAAGAATAGTGTAGGGAAAAAAATGGAAACTTTACAAGCAATTAATGAACTTAAAATTGAAACAAATAAAATATTTTATGACAAAAAAACTCAAATTCTTTCAGTATATATTCTTGATTTTATCTTTATTGGAAATTATAAAAAGAATGCCAAGTTAGGTAAGGTTTTAGATGATATTTACAAATCATTTGGTGATACTCAATTAAATCGAGCGAATATTTCATTTGTAGACTTCGTCACCCTCACACCCATCTCAGAGAAGACTAAACTTAAAAACCTTAATCTAATTTCTAAAAAAGAGAAAGAAGACAAAAAGGAAAAAGATGAAGAAAAAGAAGTTGTGATTATTTCAGAGGAACCTATAACATTGTCTGAAATTGCGAAAGATGATGATTTACGCAAAAGATCGAGAAAAACTTATGATTTCCAAGAGAAAAAAGAACGTATGGTGGATGCTCCAAAAGCTAAAAAAAAAGGGAAAAAACAAGAATCTAAAGCAATGAAATATCTGGCGGATGAAGAGTCTATTGATGAAGACGTGTTTATGGAGGAAGATCGTAAATTCGGCGATGCTCCAAGTGAATCGTTTAGGTCTACTCCTCCACCTCCAGCACGACCATCTGTAGCCCCAGGTGGTGGGCCTCCGAAAACAGCTAGAGAGTCCGTAGGGGGGTATGGGGAAGCTGCTAAATTAACGGCAACAGAAGACGAAGAAGAAAGCCTATTACGAAGAGACGAAGCTGTATCGGAAGAACCTCAAACCACAACCTACGATATAAATATGGGACTTCAATATTATTCTGTTATGATGGAACAATCGAGCTATTTGTTTTACGTGTACTTGTCCCATAAGGAGCTCAAAATCGTTGATGAGGAAGGCAAAACAGTTTTTGAAACGTCCTTTAAAATAGTTACTACAAAGAAAGAACCTCCAATAGTAACCTTAAAAGTTGAAGGCGAAGGATTTTCTGTACATCCATTATTTGGAAAAGTAGAGATAAGTAAGGATGCGGTAAATCCCCCAGTTATGATATTCTCAGTATTACCAATTAAAAAGAAAGACAGAACTAAAAAAGAAAAGAAAATGGGAGAAAGGAGATATTTACACGTCTATATCGAATTTGAAGATAATGTCATAAACCACAGCGTTTTATCAATAATAGTCCAACCTAAACATTTTCGATTAGATATAGGCCCATTTCATTTAAACATAAGCAAAAAGGCGGCAGCTGTAATTTCTTTGCTCTCTATCATAATCGCTGTTGGATCGTTAATATTTACGATTATTTCTTTCGATCCTCAATCAACTTTAGTCGATAATGTAGGAAGTTTTGCTCCGGGATTGGGATCTCTCATATTCGTAACTATCTTTCTTGTCACATTATTTAAAGAGGGTATATATCCTTTGAAAGAAAAAATTAGCTATTTTCTGAATTTCGATAATACAGGGCTAATTAAATAGAAGAGCTTACTCTAATAATTTTCATATTTTTTTTTTATATATTCCCAAAAACTAATCTTTAATTTGCTTAATTCTTTATTTTTTGATTTGATGAAGAATAAATCTCTTTTTACAATCTGAGGAAAACCCTTAATTTCTAGAATTTTAATTAAACCTGCCTTTTCAGCGTTGATTGCCATCATTTCACTCATTATGCTAATATATTTCGATTCGCT
>JAHLWV010000295.1 GCA_019057735.1 Promethearchaeota archaeon
TTGGATTATATCTATAAATTATTTGGTATCTTCTTTTATTAGAATTTCGATCAGCAGGATAATTATTTCAGCCATCTCACTTTCTTCTGGGGAATAAAATTTTATTCGTTAATTAAAAGAATATCAGTTCAGTTCTAATAAAGCCCTATTTTTTGCATAGCCTTTGATTATTTGCCTTGCTTTTTTAATTAGTTTTTATTGGATAATTGAAAAATTCTTTCAATAAAATAGGTTCATGTTTTACAATATAATTAATTTCCTCTCTATCTTTTACTTTAATTTGATACTTATATTCTTTAGCCAATTCCTCTCCACATTTAAATATATCTTCAGTAGCGTTTCTAGCTAAAAAAATCTGATATCCCTCACAATCATAATTTTTAAGTTCACTTAAAACTTTTTCAAATTCTTGTTCAAAGTTACTCCTACTAAAACTTTTTTCCCGTTTTGCTTGGATTATCCAATTCCTTTCACTTTTCTTTTTTATAGCAAGTATATCTTTGCCTTTTTCACTACCCCCCGCACCTCTCCATTGTATCTCTTTCCAACCCTTCTTTTTTTTAAATATCCAAAAAAGAAGTCTTTCAAAATTTCTTGGAGATAATGTGAAGAAATCAAGTTCATCGACATTATAAGTGTTATAAAATGATAATTTTTTCTTAACTTGAATTTGAAGCAATCGTAAACATAACCAATCTCTAATGAACGAACCAATTTCTGGTTTATTATTTAATCTTATAATTCTTTTCCATAATTCATTTACTTTAGAGTCAAGATAATTTTTAGCAATATCCAACTCAGTTTTTTTACCAAATTTGAGTAAAATTAAAGTGAAGCATAATGCAATTTCTATATCATTTTCCAATAATTTTATTAAACTTACTTCGAAATTTCCAGACGAAATAAAATCTAATAATTTTTCAATGTATTTCGCTTCTTTTGTATTTCTTATTTTGATCTTTAAACCTTCAAAGTACGCGAGAATTTCTTTCTTTTCCTTAAATATTAAAAAACTCACATTTAAAACAAATTCTAATTTAAAATCAGTTTTCCACTTAACGATTTGGCTTTCAATTTCAACTAAAATTTTATCAAACTTATGTTTAATCTTAATAGAAGTATCTAATTTAAAATATTGAATAATCTCCCAAAAAAAGTGGAAAAAAATAGAATTTGTCAGCCAAAAATTGTAATCTTTCCAAAGATTTTCTATAATTTTGATTGAATCTAAATACACAGAAATATCATCTATTATGAATTCAATTTTTATTAGATTTTTATGGTCTTCCTCATCTTCAACAAGTATTACATCAGAATTAATTAAATTAATTAAAAAATCTATTATTCTTTTTAAATCTCGATTTATATAATCTTTAGATTCAAAACATTGCTCTATCTCTATTTTGAACTTTGAAATCTCATCTAACATAGTTTATAAGAACCAAGGTAATTTTATCAAATCGCCAGTTGGGATTATATTATTTTTTAGGTTTTGGGCAATAATTAATGAATATTCTAAACTTATTGGATAAATTGATGGAATATATGTTACATGTCTCCAATTCATTCGAGACAATGCCATAATATCAGCAGCTGCCTCATAGGGTTTATTGTATACTCCATTATCTCTGAGAATATTTACTTTAAATGATTTAGGAACTGAGGATGGGTAAAAATTTTTATTTTTTATACCTTGAAAATATGTAGTTCTTCCTTGAGGAAATAATAATCCTGAATTTTCGTTTATATTAATCCAAGTACCTCTAACAACAGTTTGATTATTAAATTTCCATCTTAATGGAAATTCTGACATAGAAACCAAAGCTCCAGATGAAAAATTTGATAATTGGAAGCATTCTAAAAATGAATCTGCTTCTTCATTTGAAATTGATCCCAATCTATGAACAATAACACCTCCTGGCTCATCCTGAAATAAAATATTATTTTCAATATATCTTACTGCATCATTAAATAGGATCTTTACATCCTCCGCATGTATTTTTAGTCCTTCGTATCTTCTTGTATATCCGTGACTTCTAAAGAAAAAATTATAATTATCAATTGTATCATCTATATTTACAGTACCAACTTTAAATCCTAAATATCTTCCATTTCCAGTAAAGATTGTAGCTATTCCCAAAATAAATACATTTTCTTCATCTGAAAATGATCTTGCAAATCGATACCCAATAATAGCATCTATAGCCTTTTTTTTTTTAGTCAAACCCGCATCGACATGCCATGGAATACCTCCAATTTTTGCAAAGATACTAGTTGCAATACTCCATAAAGGAAAAGAAATCCAATCTCCAACCAGAAATTTGTCGAACTTTGTAATCATTTGACTTGGAAAACCTAAACAAACAAGATTCTCTTTAAAATATTGATATAATGGTGTATATTTCCCCCATTCTCTGAAAACATGTTCTCTAAACCCGACTATAAAAATTGGAACTATCTCTGAACTGAGAGAAAATGAGAGAGGAAGATTTGAAAATTCATTTCTTAATTCAAGTAAGATTGAATGTATATTTCTTTTAAAATCTTCCCGATTCAAATCAACTGGAAAGGATTTAGAGTTTCCCAATGAAATATTTAATCCAAATCTTCTCTTTAATCCTGGAAAATCAAACCTACCAGTTCCACTACCATTTATTATTAAATTACATACCTTTTCTAATTTCTCTTTAATATTTCTTTGATTTTCAGGATATAAAGGAATAAAAACAATTTTATATTGAGGGGATTCTAAAGGCCCAAATTGATTTAGTAGATGCATTGTAGTAGTATCTGATTTTTTTTCATTTCTACCAACCCATAAAGGTGGTGACTTGATTATTGCGTATTCTAGCCGTTTTGGAATTCTGGGAAATACATACTCTATTATTTCTTCTTCTAAGATTTCCTCATTTTCTAGTTCGTCGTCGTCTTCATTATATTCTTCTTCGATTTCTTCTAAGAATAGATCGTCTTCATTATATTCTTCAACTTCTTCACTGACCATCTCGAGATCTTCCTTAGATATCTCAAAAAATTCTGTCTCAAATTCCTCTGTATAACCTTTTATTTTAAAAACATAATTACCAAGGTTGCATTCAAGTTCATTTCCAATAAATTCTTTTAGTAAAGAATTTAATTGATTAAAGTATACTTCTGTATTTAAATTCGACAAATTCTGTAATTGTCTTGGACTTCCTCTAATTTGTCCTTTTACTCTTATCACTCGTTTAACAATAAATAAAGGATATAAATCCTTATTTTCCTTTTTTAATGATGGAACAAATTGAAGACCTTCATATATTTTATAATATTTGGTATCTAAAACTGGTTTTTTAAGCAGTAAATCCCTTTTAAAATGAAGATTAAGGTCTTTTGCAATAACAAATTTATCTTCTCCAAGATTTTTTAATGAGTTATATTTTAATGTCGTAAAAAAAGAATGTGAAAGTTGATTTTGGCTATCTAATGAATCAAATAGATAAAACATACTTTTCATAATATCACTTTCTTCTTTCCAACATTCCTCTAAAAGAGGAGGCTCTTCATCGATATTCTCTTTATCAATAGCCATAAAACCTATTTTATCTTTTATGATAACGATATTCCATCCTAATTCGAAATATGTCTTACGTAACTCTCTCAATCTAATATCTAATTTTTTTCTTTCAATTGTAAAAATTTCAATTGAATTAGGTAATGGTTCTTTAGAAGAAATAACATTAAACAATATTTTGTCTTTCCTTTCTTATATTATGAAATACATTTAAATTTCTCAATATTTGATTAGTATAATATTAAATTAATATTTATTGTTAAAATACTGTTTATTAATAGTAAAATATAATTCCCTCATTATCAGATCTTAGACATTGATAAAAAACCAATAATTAAGACTCATAACCATTCATACTAACCAAACCTCGGAAGGG
>JAHLWV010000296.1 GCA_019057735.1 Promethearchaeota archaeon
TGTTTTTTTAATAGGTCATCTTCGCTTTGATGTATGTGTGTAAACCGGTTTATCTTTTTTCCAGTTAAATGAGACGTTGCTACACATAAATCCTCGTATTCTTCATCATGAGCGCAATCATATGTGACTTTAATGATATTCATACCGCCCCGTAATCTAGGATCGTCCCGGCCTACTACTTCTTCACCGATATAAATGTTTGGCTTCATTTTTAAGAGCCTATTGTAATAATCGTCAAAAGTTTTTAACATTTTAATCCTCTTAATTAGTAAATTTGTAAATTTTTCAGTTTAATAAATAAGAAACTCTGCAGAATATAAAGATTATTACTACTAATCTCTCCTTATGGCTATTAAAAACTAATATTTCTTAAGGTTTTTCAAACTAATTTTCACTAAAATCGAGAAAAAATGCAATAAATAAATCTCATAGTCAAAAAATCTTATTCAAATTTTAATCTTTAAATTTCTTTAATTATTTGATCTAAAGCCACTCTCAAGGAAGGTTTTGGAACATCACCTTTAATATATCCCATAGGTAAGACGGTTAGTAGATAATCGTTCTCACCTAAACCTAATAAAAGTTTTACCTTTTTTCTGTCGAGAGCTCCTGTCCAACAAGTACCAATCCCTAAAGACCATGCCATTAACATCATGGTCATTGACACTAAAGAGGTGTCTTGAATATAGTAATTAGGACTAGTTGTTTTTTTTCCGATGATTGCAATAGCAAAAGGTGCTCTTTTTATATGTCTACCATAAATGGCGTTTTTCGAGATTTCCTTCAACACTTCTTTGTCTCTAATAATATAAAATTCCCAGGGTTGCTTATTCGAAGCGCTTGGAGTCCATCTACCAGCCTCAAGGATCATTTGAATCTCATTTTCTGGAATTGGTTTATCTTGAAAGCTTCTAATACTTCTTCGGTTTTTTATAAATTCTAATAAATCTTCCGGATTTATCATTATTTTTATTTTTGATTTAGGAAATTGAATTACTAATTTAAAAATTGAAAGTATATTAAAGCTATCCCTAATTGTCCATAAATAAAAAAAATTGATTAATAATAAAAATTATTTTTCCCAGTAATGCCGAATTGGGGAAGAAAGTTGTTCACAGCTATTAGTTTTAGCGACTACATCGTCTTCTATGCGAACACCAAATTTTCCTGGTAAATATATACCTGGTTCAATCGTAAAAGTATTTTTTAAGCCTAATGGAACTAAATTTGTTTGGATTATATATGGAGCTTCGTGAACATCCAGACCTATGCCATGACCTGTCCGATGAGTAAAATATTGACCGTAACCCTTTTCTACGATATAATCCCGAGCAGCAGCATCAACTTGAGAAGGTAACATTCCAACACACCCAGCATTTCTTGCACGATGATTTGCTTCCTCTACTATATTATATACCTCAAGAAATTTTTTGTTTGGATGCCCAAACACAGTTGTATTAGTAATGTCACCTACATAGCCGTTATAGGAGGTGCCTGCATCAATTAAGACAACATCGTCTCTTTTTAATTTTTTATTCGATGGGGAACCGTGAGGATTTGAAGAATTCTCACCAAACTGAACTAAGGCAAATAAGGATGACTCTCCAGATAATAAACTCATCTCCTTTTCAACTAAAGCTGAAGCTTCTTTTTCAGTAATACCAACTGTAAGCTGATCGATTGCCGCTTCAATTCCTTTTGCAGAGAAATGACTAGCTTTTTTTAGAAATTCTATTTCTTGATCAGTCTTTACAATACGAGCAGCCTCCATTATTGGAAGAGCATCTATAAATGTAGCATTGGGAAGAACAGATTTAACCTTCGAAAAAATAGTGAAGGAGGTTTGAGGAGATATCGCAATATTTGTATCTTGAATGCCACTATCAATACTTATTTTTTTTACTAGTAAGAATGGATCTTCAATTTCTTCCCAAACGCTAATATCGTCTTGAGATAATGGTGTATTTTCTAAATAGTTTTGTAATTCAAAGGCAGGACATATTACGTGTGGAGCTCCATTTGATTTAATAATTGCTAAGACCAATCTTTCAAAAGATTCGTTTCTTGCGCTAAGTAAATATTGAAAATTTGTTCCTAACGTGCAAAATAGTGCTTGGATCGATCGATCCCGTAATAACTTTTGAGTTTTTTCAATCCGTAGATAAAATTCTTTATTTGTTATTGAGGTCAAAACGCCACATTATATACTTTGATTTAATACAAAATCAAATCTCTCAAAGTTTAACAATATTACTAAATGAATGTTGCCCTTACTTGTTCTATCTCTTATATTTTTCTCTATTTATCCTTGTTATTAAAATAATCTGATTCCAAATTGGGAAAGATTTTTTTCTTTCTCCCTTCACTTCTGAATTTAATGAGATTTAAATCATTTAACTTACCAATATGATATTGAATTGTTTTATGGTTAACCTTAAAACGCTTTGTAATCACACTGTTCCAAAGACCTGGCTCTCTCTCGATCATTTCGAGAATATCTAATGTTAACTTGCTCTTGCTTAATCGAAGATCGAGGTTCGAAATGGGATTTTTTTGATAATACGGAAAGTATGCTATGAAATTTCCGATCCTTTTTTTTCCTACAACTTTGTAGGTTTCTAGTATATCGAGGTGCCATACGAGATTACCAGCAGCTATTTCAGTTTTTCGTAATAACTCATTAAAATGAATTCCAGGTTCAGTAAGAATTAAATCGATAATTTTATTCCTATTCTCGTTCTCTAAGACGTCTTCTAAGCTTAAACGATGCGCTCCCTTTTCAATTGGAATGGTTCTCGTTTTTAAGTATTGGAAATAATCTTTTTTTGAAATTAAAATCGCAATTGAAGCAATTCCTATCGCACCAACAATTAAAATAATCATTAAAAACCAATTGTCAAAGATATTGGCGACCTCATAAAAAGTAATATAATATTCCGTGTCTGCTTGAAGGTTAGAGATTGAACCGGCTAATGTATATTCTGAACTAGATTCATTTAGTTCTTCGGTTGTATCTATAAGTTCCCAAGAGTCTTGTGAGGATTCATACAACGCTATGGAATATTCTAAGTTAGGATTTAAGCCATATTGCGATCTTTTGAAACTGTATATTCTCAGAGATTCTATTGTAGCATTAGTTTTTATTTGAAGAATACAATTATATCTATACTGAAATTGATTATCAGCTTTTCTTGGTTCTTGAGGTGCTCCAGGCATCCCAAAATTCTGCATTGAGACTTTAGAAGTTATATTTAGAGAAATAGGGTTGCTATTGTTGATAAGAAAATAAATTTGACGGTTTTCAATATTATTATCGTAATGGATGTTAAGATCAATAAAAGAATCGGTGGAGATATCGAAAATTATGTTATTAAAAAAGACATATTTCACAGATTCGTTAGGGTAGACCTTATCCTGAGTAGAAAATCCCGAAACATTTTCAGTTCGAGAAGCTAAAACTTGAGAAATTAGAATATTGAAATTAATGATTACTAATAATAGAACAAAAAGGCTGAATAATTTTGATCTGTTCTTTAATTTTAGTGTAAACATATAGTTAATCTAATTTTTGTAGTTAGAATATTTTTACTTAAAAATATAAAAAAAAATTATTAATTATTATATAATATCTTGGTCGATTATTTTCTCTTTTTTATGTAGAACACTGAAGCGATTATAATTAGTGCAGCAACTCCGCCACCGATACTGAATCCAACTATTGCTAATGTGTAGTCGGGAATGAGTACTGTCCATGTCGAAAAGTGAGTTACTTCTGCAGTCAAAAAACCATCTTCTACAGTTGTTGGTACGCTAACCCATTCTTCTGTTGCTTCGTCATAGTAAGCCCATTGACCCATTGAATTTTCGGTATTAGCACTTATGCTTAACCTTGCTCGTGTAAAAGTTCCGTTGCATTCTAATGCGA
>JAHLWV010000044.1 GCA_019057735.1 Promethearchaeota archaeon
ATTAATTAAATCGATGGCAAAACGATTATATAAATATGTATTATGAAATGAAAGAAAAATTCGAAAAGAAGTATTTCAATAAAGGAAAAAAGATTTCTAAGAAATAACTCTGCCAGTTTTGGGAATTGGAAGAAGAAATTAAACTCTGCGACCTCTGTGGCCGCCTTTCCGCCTACAGTGGTCGTGGGATTTAGGGGTTACTTCTTCTATTCGACCTACACGCAAGCCAGAACGAGCGAGCGCTCGAATGCATGCCTGAGCCCCTGGACCGGGAGTTTGACTCTTGTTCCCGCCGGGCGCCCGAACTTTGATATGAATACCTCTTACACCTTTATCTTTTAACCCGTTCGCTACGCGAAAGCCGCATTGCATAGCAGCGTAAGGGTTAGATTCGTCTCGGTCAGCTTTGACGACCATACCACCTGTGCATTTAGCGAACGTTTCAGCCCCGCTTAAATCAGTAGCGGTGACAATTGTATTGTTGTAACTGCTAAAGATGTGAACGATTGCCCATTTGTCTTCTACTTTACTCATGATTAATACCAATTAGGTGGATTCTTTAACTGTGGTGAGTGGACTGCTAGGAGTGTATCCTATCATGTTTTCTTCCTCTTTTTTAACGATGTAAGAAGGAGCGTTAATTTTTTTGCCACGTACTTGAATATGGCCGTGAACAACGAATTGTCGTGCTTGATAGATCGTTTTAGCAAAACCTTTCTCAAACACAAGTGATTGTAGTCTTCTTCTTAGTAAGTCTTCGACGGTAAGTAATAATACATCTTCGAATCTAGCGTCGGAACCTAAAACTCCTAGTTTAACTAACTTATTGATTAAAGTTTGCTGAACTTCAGCAGCTCTTTCTTGAGGCATTGATCTGGACTTTCTAGCGAGACTCCGCCAATTACCGAGCGTGGTACGCATTTTCCAAAATTCGCGTTTGTTTCTTAGGCCGAATCTTCCTAGAAACTCGAGTTCTTCGGCTTGTCTTTCTTTTTCAAAGGGTCGTTTAGGTTTTTTAAATTTTTTCTTTAACCTTCTAGGATCTCCGATTTCTATTCACCTTACTTTTGACTTTTCAATTTTTTTCTTATAACACCTACGACTAATCCGTGTCGTCCAGTGCTTTTAGTTCTTTGACCTCGAACTTTTAGACCTCGGTGGTGTCGAACGCCTTTATAACTTCTAATGCGTTTCATTCTATCGATATCCCGTCTTACCGATAATTCGAGTCGATTTCCGATTATGTGTAAGTTCTCCCCGGTGACTAGGTCTTTTTTACGATTTACCATCCAAGCTGGGATGCCGTTCGTAATTGGATCTATTATTATTTCTTCAATTCTATTTAGATCCTTTTCGGGAATGGCACCAATCCTTAGATTAATGTCGATTTTTGCGACCCTTACGATCGCTTGAGCGAATCTTCTTCCAATTCCTCTTATTTGAGTTAATCCGTACTCTATTTTAGCGTTTCCATCAACTTGAGAACGAAGTTTACGAAAAAACACTTTTTCCCGAAAGTTGCTTGGTCTAGTAGTTAAACTCATTTTAACGATATTACGTTTCTTATTCTTATAATTCTTAATATGAAATTTAATATTAATTTTTTGGTTTCGAACGAAAGAAGGTTTGTTTGAGAAAAGAGAGAGGAATTTTATTATTTAATATCGAGGGAATCTTAGATTTTCTTCTTTTTTTTTAGCGATATGCTTCTTACATTTATTTTTTTTTATTTTAGCGATTTTTTCGAGGAGTGGCAATCCTGGTTTAACTTCAGAAAGATCTTTTGATTCAATTAAATCGTTTTCAATAAGTTTGTTATAGAGTTCCTTTCCAACTTCAGTTCTAATAAGAACGGTATTCCACCCCGAAGGCGACCCTATAGAACCAATTGAAATATCAGCAGATTCAGAAGTTAGGTCAAAGCATACTTCGCAATCTTCTCGGGCTAGATGCCCAATCTCTTTAATTGGTATGGTTAATTCGTCATTGGATTTAGTATACACAAAGAACTTCCCTTTATTTATGTCCGTTTTCCTTACATCACTGACATCAACATTTAGAAGTTCGCAAATCTTAAGCAGAGATTCGTAAGAGAATGATTCCATACAAAAAATGCCAATGCGATATTTGATTTGATTTAATACTGGAATGTTAATGTTGTAGATATCTGATTTGAGTAAAGCTTGCATCATGCAAGGAACCCCAACCACCGCTAAGTTAGCTTTTCTCTTATTAAGTTCACTTAAACTTTTTAAATTGGGGTTGTTTACATATTTAGTTCCCGTGGTTTGCAGAATGTCTTCTTTATTCTGTAGGATAATTGGTTCAGGTCTCCACGGAGTTTTGCTCATTTTAGCGCCTAATGCTATATCAATAATTTTAGCATCAAATAAGTAATGCAAACAGGTGCTTGTTATTCCTCCGTCTTGGCAAGATTTAGCAATTTCGTCAATTTTGGTCCTTGCTGAGTAAGCTTCTAAAAATTGTCCTACTTTAGCATAATTTTTAATCTCCGAGGTTCCTTCTTGAATCATGTTTAAGACATTTACAGGTAAGTAAGTACGTGGACAAACATAATAACAAAGACCACATCTTATACATTTTTCCTCGTCTATTTTACCGAAGCCATTAAAAACATCTATACAATTTACAGGGCAAATACCAACACATAGACCACATCCGGAGCAAGTATGTGTTTCAAAAATCGTATCGACGGGTCCATAAATTGATTTTATTTTTGAAGGATTAACATCGAAGCTTTTTATGTCAAAATCCTTAAAAGTAGTTAAAGGGGGGGTGTTCTCATCTCCTTCAACTTCGTCGTAGATTTCGTTCACTGCAATTAGATTCTCATTTTTCAATAACTCTAATAAACTCAGCGTTTTACTGATTTCTATAGAATTTTCATCTGAAAATTTTTTCAATGCCTTAAAATCGTTAGATTTTTGACGAGAAAGAAAATTGTAAAGCTTATATTTAATAAGTTCTTCATCAAACATTTTGAATAAGATCGTATCGTATTGTTCCTCGTTGTAGACGCCAGCATTCAGTATTTCTTGTTTGGCGTCGATTAACACGCGGATTTTGTACGAATCTACGGTGACGGCTATATCTTTTAAGCCTTCCTTTGTAATATTAAGCTTAGAACTCATTTTATTTAAACTTTGGTTGTTTTAATTAATACGTAATCTCCGAATACTCTCGCAGGGAGTCAGTTACCTTTTAACTAAATTTTTTTAAAAGGATCATTCTCATTCGGATTAATTTTTTATTTTGGTAGAGGAGGAAGTTTTTCAACTTTGCTCGTAATATCTTCTACGGATTTAATGAATTTTTCAACTTCCGCTGCCGAGCAAAAATATTGTTGGATTCTTTCTTCAGCTAGACCTAAATGGGTGAATAATCTTTTTAAAAATTTAACATGGTTATAAGTATTCATGTTTCCATTTCCAAATTCGCATTCTCCTTCTTTTCAAGAAATGATAGCAACTCCATCAGCGCCATTTAGAAAACTCTCCATAATTAGATGAATTCCTATTCTTCCCGTACACCGTACTCGTATTAAATGGAAATTAGTGGAATAAGATTTTCTCGTAGTACCAGTTAAATCTGCTGCTGAATAACCTCATTTTTCGCATCCAAAAGCTATTATTTTTTTATCATTTGTACTTTCTGTCATTAATTATAGCTCCCTCATTTTTTAATTTGCAATTTTAGTTGATTCTGTTTGACTCATGTCTAAATCACCCCTTCCGATTCCTTTGATTTCAGCTTCAAATTGACGATCTCGATAGTATTTGAGATCAATCGCTCTTGCTGGGCAGGACGATATACATACTCCGCATCCTTTACATTTCAATTCATCAACTTGAGCAATTTCATTATCGTTTATGCTGATTGCCTTATATTCGCATACTTTTTCACATCTATGACATCCTGAACATAAACTCTCATCTATTTCAGCTATGATTAATTCTTGGATAATTGTTTTATGAGAAAGTAAAGCAGCAGCTTTGCTAGCAGCAGCTAGAGCTGTAGAAACGGAATATGGGATATTTTTTGGTCCGGCTGCGCATCCACAAATATAAATTCCAATGTTTTTTGTTTCTTGCGGCTTCAAACAACCATGAATTTCAGATAGAAATCCGTTTGGACCTTTTCCTAATCCTAATACTTCAATAGCTTCCATAGTCCCTTTTGAAGGGTTCATTCCAGTAGATAATACTACCATATCAACTTTGATCTTAGTAAGTTCCCCCGTTAAAGAGGAATAAGCGCGTACCATTAAATTATGATCATCGTCCTCGGTTAACTCACCAACTTTTCCCCGTATCATTCTAACATCAGCTTCTCTAATTTTTCTATAGTATTCTTCGTTACCCTTATCAGTGGTCCTAATGTCAATATAGTATATTATAACATCCATTTCGGGATATTCTTGCTTTAGCAATTGGGCATTTTTAAGAGCAACACTGCAGCACACAAATGAACAATAAGGATTCGCTTTTAGCGATCTAGAACCAACGCATTGTATCATCACAACAGTTTTAGGTGTTTTTCCGTCTGAAATTCTATAAATATGTCCTCCTGTTGGACCAATTGGGCTAAGCATACTCTCTAATTCGATCTGAGTGATTATATTTGGATAAATGCCATAATTGTATTCATTTGTCTCTATAATTGGGTATTCATCGTATCCTGTAGCAACGATAACGGCCCCTACTTTAACTTCAACAATTTCGGGTTCTTGTTCAAATACTATTGCTTCTGCAGGACAAATCCGTTCTCAATTTTTACAATCGATGCAGACACTTTTATCCATAACTGCATACTTTGGGACTGCTTGAGGAAATGGGATAAAAATTGCACCTCTTTCACCAATCCCACTATAAAATTCATTAGGGACATTTATAGGGCATTTTGTAGTACACAAACCGCATCCGGTACATAATTTTTCGTTCACATACCTTGGATTTTTGCGTATCGTAACATTGTAATCTCCAGTGATACCGCTAAATTTGATAATATCGCTATAGGTGAATAATTCGATATTGGGATGTTTTGAAGCGTTAACCATAATGGGGGCAAGAACTCATATTCCACAATCATCTGTAGGGTAGATCCTATCTAATTGGGCCATCTTACCTCCAACAGTTGGTTGTTTTTCAACTAAGTATACCTGTATCCCATGGTCTGCTAAATCTAAAGCTGCGTTCATTCCAGCAATTCCCGCACCTATTACTAATGCCGCTCTTTCTACAGATATTTCCTTGTAAGGGACACTTTCTAATTCCCGAGCTCTATTTATGCCAGCACGTACTAATCGTTTTGCTTTTTCGGTTGCGTTTTTATTATCACCCTGATGAACAAATGAGCAGTGCTCCCTAAGATTTACCATTTCAAAGAAGTAAGGGCTTAAACCTGCTTCCTGTAAAACCGCACGGTAAGTAGGCTCGTGAATTTTAGGAGTGCAAGCTGCTACGACTATTCGATTCAAGTCAAGCTCTAGAATGTCATTTTTGATTGTTTGTTGTCCAGGATCGCTACAAGTGAAATTATTCGTCCTAGCGATAACAACATTAGGTAGCGGTTCGACAAAATCTCTAACTGCATCACAATCAAGGTGAGCTCCAATATTTACACCTCATCTACACACATAAACTCCTATTCTTATCTTATCAGTGGTCTGTATCTCAGACAATTTAATCACCTTTAGTTAAAACATCACCCAAATAAATAGCATTTAGTTCTTTTTTTCAATTTAATAAAACTTTATTGTGTTTGGAAATTATTTAATTAATTTATTTCTTCTGGTTAAGCTGATAAATTCTAATCAATTTTGTCATTGACTTAAACAATGTTTAGTTACAAATTTTTGAATTTTAATTCAAGATTCTAATCACATTAAGTTTTTTATGGATTTTTCATTGAGTCTAATTATGGTGGAGCAAGAAGAAAACAAAAAAGAAGAATTTGCTCGAGAATTTATGACCGAGGAAGGTCTGAAAGGTAAAGCAAGGAGAATAAAAATCATGACCATTATCGATAAAGTAGGATACGATAAAGCAAAAATAAAAGTTGCTTATCTCCGGTCAACCATAACTGAAAGAATTCACCATGAATAATTCTTTTATTTTTTAACATGCAAAAATTATGAGAGATATAGAAGATTTTAGAACAAATATTGAAGCTGTTATCGAAACTGAAAAAAAAAGATTTAAAAATCCACAAAATGCCGAGAAAGTTTTAGAATTCGATTTATTGTGGAGAAATGTACTCCAAGAAATTCAAGATTTGAGAAAGCAAAGAAATGACCTCTCTAACGAAATAAGTCAGTTCAAAAAATCAGGTGAACAGCAAAAAGCTAATAGTACTATCGAGAAATCAAAACAAATTAAAGAAACAATTGACGCACTTGAAAAGAAAAAGATTGAGTACCTTGAGGAACGAGAAAAATTTAGATATATAATCGGAAACGACTTGCATAAATCCGTTCCAATTGGAGAAACAGAGGAAAGTAACGCTATCATCAGGGAATATGGTGAGAAACCCATTTTTGACTTTGAACCATCCTCGCATGTTAACATTATTCGTAATATTAATGGAGCTGACACAAAGAAAGCTTCTGAGGTAGTAGGATCTCGATTTTATTACTTGAAAGGTGATCTTGTTTTACTAAATTTGGCCCTCCTTAGATTTGCTTTAGATAAATTAATGAGTAAAGGGTATGAACCCTTATGGACACCTTTTTTTATAAAACATGAAATAATGAAAGCTGCAGCAGAATTAGCAGATTTTGAGAATCAGTTATATAAAATTAATGACGAAGATCTCTATATGATTGCAACTTCAGAACAAACTTTAGCAGCATATCATTACGATGAAATCATTGATCGGGAAAAATTACCTCTTAAATATGCTGGGATTTCCTCGTGTTTTCGACGGGAAGCAGGTTCACATGGTAAAGATACACTGGGTATATTTCGAGTGCATCAGTTTGAGAAGGTTGAACAATATATTTTTTGTAAACCTGAAAACTCTTGGGACTTGTTTGACGAACTAATATCGAATGCAGAAGAAATTTATAGAGAGTTAGAAATTCCATATCGAATTGTTAACATCGCATCTGGTGAATTAAACGACAATGCTGCTAAAAAATTTGATCTAGAAGCGTGGTTCCCCTCATCTGGTAAATTTCGAGAATTAGTTTCCTGTAGTAATTGTTTAGATTATCAAGCAAGGAAGTTAAAAGTACGTATAGGTAAAGTAGGTGCTACTCAAAAGAAAGAAATAGCACATACACTTAATTGCACTGCGATTGCTACAGAGCGCACAATTTGTTGCATTTTAGAAAATTACCAAAACAAAGATGGGACAGTTTCTATACCTAAAGTCCTTCAAAAATATATGAATGGGAAAAAAATATTAAACTCATAAATTAAAATTGATCAAACATGATTGAAATTTCATTAGAAGAATTCGAAGATTATTACAAAGAACAGCTCGAATCACAATTTTTTAAAGTAAAAAAAGCGGTTAAAAAGTTATTATCTGATATCAACGCAAGCTTACTTGAAATTAAGGTGTGTACAGATCATTTCATAGACGCTGGAGAAGGCAACATAGATGAAAAAGCTCTTAAATCATTACACTTATTTTCTGATAAAATAAGAAAGGAAATCGATGAAGTTGGAGTACCGGAAGAAGATATCACATACGATGAGATGTATAATCTCTTAAACTCAATTAAAAAACTATTTACTAATATAAACGACATAGCAAAAAAATCGATCCCTAAATTCCAAAAAGAGTTACAGGCAGAAATTAAGGAATTAAGTTATATCACGCGCAAGTTAGGTAACAAACAAAAGGCTTTAGACGAATTTCTAAGAAAAAAATACACGAATGTAAAAGATGCAGAATATCTATTAAAAAAATTACCAAAATTATTTACTCTGAAGGAGAATATTGAAAACGCTAAAGCTGACTTAGAACGGTTCGAAAAAGAGCTAAAGGAGCGACAATCGGAGCAAGAAAATTTAACAGAAGCTCTCAAAAAAATCGAAAAAAATGAACTTTTTAAAGAACAAGATCAGCTGGAAGCTAAGTTAGCTCGTTTAAGAATGGATATCAACAATCAGTTTGGATTTAAAAAAGCTCTTAAAAAATTGAAATTTGAGCTAGAAAAGGATACACTTAAGAATCCAAGCATTAATATTTATTTCTTACGAGACTTTTTAAAGAACCCAATTAATACATTAGTTAATGAAACCAGAGACTTACCTAAATTTTCAGCTTTACTTATTCAATTACGACATATATTAGAAGATAATAAACTTAACCTTAAATCTGATGTAAAAAATAAAACAATTCATCAAATTAACACTATTTTCGACGAGAAGAACATTCAAAATGAAATAGACAACATCAAAATATTACGCTCTGAAATCGATGATACTAAGAGTAAGATAGAACATGAAGGACTAGCAGTTAAGAGAAATGAAATTAAAAATAAGATTTCGCTGAATACCGTAAAATTAGAGCATTTAGAGAACGATCTCGATAGAAAAAACAAGGACTATCTAAGATATTTATCTTCTCTTAAAAATGAAAGAGAAGGGATTCAAAAGTCAATAAAAAATCATATAAATCAAGAAGTCAAGTTAAGTATTACTTTTAACTTCTAATAAGATGTCACTTTATTTTGCTAATCTTAAATTCTCTGTTGTTCTTTAAACTTCTTTTTTGTAGCACTAATTTCAAATTATGTTTTAAAAATTTAAAGGTCTCAGTTTCAGTTAAGTCGAAAATTTTAAGATACTCGAATCCTAACAGTAAATCTTGTTTAATATCAATATCGAATCCCGCTCGAAAAGAATCATATACTGATATATTTAAGTTCCGACTTTGAGCATTTTTTAATAAGGCAACAAACGATGGAATGTTTGGGTCTGAAAAGTAAGTAGGGAGAATGTCGGGGGGATTTCTTCCAAATATAGAGATTCCTGCAGAGTGAATTGCGGGGCAAACTACAAGCTGGTTTAATTTCATTAAATTACTAATTTCCATCAAATTATTTTCGGATAATAATATTACATCCAAAAAAGTAAAAATAGTACTAACTGCATCATACTCTTTTATTGCAATATTGTTCAGGTCGTTGATCACTAAATCAAACGATTTGCGAGGATGTGTGAGTTTTTCTTTAATTCCAATTAATCCAAACTCTTCTGCTAATTCTAAAATCTCTTCGTTATGGCAATACACAATCTTATTGTCAAAACTATCGACATTCTGGACTTTTTTTGCCAAGTCTTTAAACATGGCTATAGTTAAATCCTTGAGTAATTCTTTGGGAAAACAATCTCTAAGACGAGATTTTGTCCTTGATAATGGAGCAATAGGAATTAAAAGAACGCTCATTATAAAATTTAGGAACAGTTATAATATAAAATATACCAAAATTAGAAGTTTAAAAAATTACTTTAAATTATTTAAAATTTGAATAGATAGACTTTCAAAAGCCAAATCAACGTTTTCATTAAGTTTGGCAGAAGTTTCAAAGTATTGGATACCTAATTTCTCTACTTCTGCTTCAATTAGCGATTTGTCTACATTTCTATCTAAGTCTGTTTTGTTTCCAACTAAAACATATGGCACATCCCCGCTTAAATCTTTTAATTTAGTTAACCAAAAATTTATGTCATTAAAAGTCGATAAATCGTTTAAGTTAAAAACAATCATAGCTCCAACAGCTTGAACGAAATAGTATTCAGTGCTATATAATTTATCATGCTGTCCGCCAAGATCCCAAAAGTACAACTTAAAACCCTTTTCCTTAATATCCTGTTTCAGTTCAGGTTTTTCTAAGTCTAATTTATCAACGATCTTACTTAAATCAATTTCTTTTATCAAGAAATTAGCGCCTATCGTTGGCGCCGAATCCTCGTGAAATTTACCATCTACATATCGAGCTAACAAGCTTGTTTTTCCTACAGCAGGGTTACCACATAGTATAACTTTACCACGGTATGAAATTACGATCAGCCTCCTCTAACTTTCACTAAAAAATTATAATACCACATAGTTTTTATCCCCTATGATTTTTTATCAATATGTTTATCATTAAACACTTTAATTTAAACTTAATTTTATTTTTGTTTTTCCGTTTTAATTCTATTAAACTAATGTAATTTTTGCGTGGGAATTTGAGATATTTAAAATAGGTCAAACTGGATACGGTACTTTTACTGGAGTTAACTTTATTTCTTTCGTTTCTGAGCTGATAAAGTGCCTAAATAAATGCTCGTAGCCTATTATTTGACTCTGCTTTCCGTTTTCCAACCACAAACCAGATGTGTATTCCGGAGCTTCTTTTACCTGATCTAAAGTAGTTAACAAAAATCCATAATCTGCGATTAACAATCCGAAGGGAATAACATTATCACCCTCGATTGAATGGATTTTTACAGAAATTTTTAACAATTTTTTGATTTCTTCCTTAAGTTCTTCGAAGTATTTAAAGGCAATTACAATTTCCATATCTGATGAGAACTTTTTAGTCCAGAGTTCTTTTAATATCCACTCGTGACCTCCTAATTCGTTAATTAACAAATCTGGCGTAATTATGAAATATATTCGGTTTTGAGAAGTACTAATTAAATCTTTTATTTTCTTTCTAATTTTTTCCCTTGAATTTATCGCCCATACCCTTGGCTCGACTTCTTCTTTATCAATTTCCAATTCTGCAATCGCTTTTTCGATGGTTATTGTATCATCAATTTTTTTCTTAAAATTGTCTCTTAGCGTTTTAAAAACCCTACTAATGGGGATCACTTGATAATTTGCGCCCCTTTTTACTGGTTCTTTTTGGATAAACCCTTTTTCAATTAAACGATTAAGACTATCATATACCCTAGCACGGTCAACATCAGAAAATTTTGCTATATCTGCCGGACTCAATATTTTATATTTTGCAAGAGCTAACAAAACCTTCGAATCATTTTTCGTAAATCCTAATGACTGTAAGGCAAATTCAATGTCAGATTCTTCAAGTTTTATGTTTTCGCGACTAAATGACAAGATTTGGATCTTGATCCTTTTTAATTCGTATTACATAACTAATTTTAGAACTTTTATTTTAATTTATACATTTTAAAAAAAAATAAAAATAAAAAAATCGCAGATAACTTAGTAAAACTCCAATAGATGCGAATAGATCAAATTCTTTAATAAAAAAGCCTTCAAAGTTTAAGAAATGCTTGTGTAAAATTCAAGTGTTAATATTATAATAAAAGTCGAGTTTCAATTTTTGCATTATATTAAAACTTTAATAATTGTTTTATTTTTTGGGTAAAAAATAGGAGAATTATGTGAGAATGACTTTCGAGTGAATTTTAACAATCAAAGATTTTTTATTCCCTATTTAATAAAAAATAAAAATTTTATTCAAAAGGGGTATTTTGTCGATCAGATAATTTTTAGCAAATTTTAGATCCAAGATAATTAGTTAATTTAATTTCCAAAAACTATTGTTCCGAACCATAATATTTATATAATAGAAAATCGTAGTTATTATTAATAAAATCTATATTAAAATGTTTTAATACAAAAAAAAAATAGTGGAGGAATAAAAAATGGCTAAAAAAGCTCCAGCAAAAAAATCCGACGGTTATATTGCTAAAGCACCAATTCGAAGATTAATGAAAAAAGAAGGTGCTGTTTTAGTAGCAGCTGACGCTCTTGATAAATTAATAGGGTATTTAGAAAATCAGGCGGCGACTGCAACCAAAGATGCAATTAAAATAACCAAAGAAGATAAAAGGAAGCGCGTAACTGCAGCTGACATACGTAAGGCTACTCGATAGAAAGTTTGAGTTAAATTTTCACATTTTTTTTCTTATTTTAGTTTTAAGCCTCTAATTTCTTTTTTAGTTTTGATTTGTTATTTCCTAAAAGATTTTGAAGAACAAGAGATTTTTACTCGGCAAATTCTTTAGAAAATTACAAAACTCAAGGAAGCAAGAGGAGACCTTGTGAAGTCTGAAAAGTTAAATTTTTATAACTATTCAAATGTTAAGTTAATAAAAGTCAATTTAATCTTTTAAAACGTGCAGAACAAACAAATTAATAATTTTTCAATTGATAATAAAAAATAATAGAAAAAAGAATTAAAAAAGAATTTTTATTTGTTAAAGCTCTAGTCGTTGATGAATTGAATCAATTTACACTATTGATAAAATATATTAGAATCTTGAAACCTATGCAATCTTACAAAATTAAATTGATAAACCCATCAAAAAACGCGAGTTCTATTTACTTCGGAGGCAAAAGAACGATCTCTATTGAGCTTACATTGTTTTCACGACCATCCTCGCCTTTAAGTTGCTCCGTAGAAATGCGAATCTCGTTATATTCAACTCCTTTCAAAAAGCGGTTTTTTAAGATCTCGCAAATGTCGACGGCGTGAGAAATCGCTCTACCACGAGCCTTTACAGTGCATTCTTCTCCTTTATTCAGGACCATCATTACAGCCATTACATAATTCATCGTAGGTCGGCGACCAACAAAAACGGCGTTCTCTTGACCTGG
>JAHLWV010000297.1 GCA_019057735.1 Promethearchaeota archaeon
GAATGATAGCTTTAGGAGATACTATAGATATACTAATTAAAATTGACGAGGACGGCTTAGAAAAATTTTCTGAAGGAAAACACACTTTCAAATTCAAGTCAAAGATAATTCCTACCCTTGAATTCAATTTTGAGCTAGGAAAAGAAAATTTGAATCAAAGCTTTGATTCTTTAAATAACTAAATATGGCTCTTTTTTATGCTCTTTTAACGCTCAATTTTCTTATTTTCGAATAGTTTTAAAAATTGTTTGATAAATCATCGTAGTTTTTATGTGTAGTTTTAAAAATACTGCGGGTGCTGAATAGCTATGGCAATTTTAGAACAGAACTTTCATCCACAGATAAGTGAGTTAAATGAATATTCAAGCGTTAAAATTGTATGCCCTGTGTGCAAAGTTCATAAAGAATTAAAGTTCCCGAAATCCGTGATTAATAAAGCAAGACAATTAACCACAATTTCTCTGCCTAAAGGATTAATTTGCGACCATCACTTTCAAGCATTTGTCGATAAAAATTTTATCGTTCGCGGTTATCAGAAAGTAGATTTTGAATTTGAACCTAAAAAATCTCTGAAACCTAAAACTGCCGCAAACCTATTTAACGAAAATGACGACGAATTCTTTGAAAACCTAATTGTTGAAGGAAACTATGTCGAATTTAAACCTAAACGAAAATTTAATAGAGATTCACGCCCACCTCCAAACGATTCTAGTAAAAATCCTAAAAAAAATACGGAAAAAAGAAGCCTTAAAAACATTTATGACGAATTCTGGGAGGTTATCAATGATAACAATGTAGAATTCAAAGAATTTATAGAAAAAGATAAGAGAAGAATAAAACTTAAATTAAGGGATTAAAGGACTTTAAAATGGTTTTATAGAATGTAGTGTTAAAACAGGTGAAAATGTAGATAAAGTGTTCGAAGATTTAAGCAGACTGGTGTTAGCAGATAGAATTATAAAAGTAGAAAAAGAACTTAGTTATTGGCGTTCTCAATCCAAAATGAAAACTACACAGGATATAGTGAAAACTACACAGGATATAGTAGAGAGGAAAAAACTAAATTAAATTTCCATGCAAATAAAATACCTTTTATTCAGGTTTTTTTTTACATGATACCCTTTATTCAGGGTTTTTTTTTTACTTGCAGAATCTCCGAGAAGTACAATCTTAAATGACATCCTTATCTTTTACGCCTTTTTTTTGATTTATAAATGGTAGTGCTTACTTTTTTGATTTCATATCTAAAATTAATAAGACAATCTAGACATATAAATCATAAATTACTTCGTTAATGCTGAGCTTTTTTTATACCTATCTATCTCATTTCGTAAGCTATTTACCTCTTGTTCTAACCTTAAACGCTCAGCATCTAGTAATTGGTTTTCAGTTTCTAAATTTCTTAACCGTTTTTCTAGATGTCTGGTATATGTAATTATATATTCTTCATCTTTTGTAGAATATTCTTCCTTTCTCCTTCTTTCTCCTATCTTTCTTTCTTTTTTTGCCCTTTTTTTTTTTTTTTTCCCCTTTTTTCTCCTCTCTTTCGTCGTCAAGTAATTAAACCCCCGATTTATATCTCCTCTCAATCTTATGGCTCCTGAATATTTTACGTCTCCAGCTGTGAAACAAGGATGTTTAAGAAATTCTCCGAACATAAATTCCTTCTGACATTTATGACAAAATCGTGGTTGTGCTAGTATTAATCTTGTTAAAGCTTCGAAAGTTTCCTCAACGTTCTTTCCTGTTTGAAGGTTGCACTCGATAAATCCATCTAATTTCATTGACTTGGCCATTTTTTTTCCCTCTTCTGCTGAAATCTCTCTTTCAATCCCCTCGTCGTGAACGATCCCTACTGCTAAAATTGGAAATCTTTCTTCTGCTTTTAGTTCTTTCCTAATAATAATTAACCAATCACCCATATGGGCAAGAGTGGAGTAATTTGAAACATCGTATAAAAATAAACCACCTAGAGCGCCTCTAGCATAAGTTGGAAATAAAAACCTAAACCTCTCCTCTCTACCAAAATCCCATATTTGTAATTTTACTTTCTGCTTGTCAACTTCTAAGCTCTTAACCTCAAAATCTACTCCAATTGTCATTTTTGAATCAGAAACAAACAAATTAGTCAAAAATCTCTGAGTAAAAGTTCTTTTTCCATGACTTTCATCTCCAAAAATGATAATTGTAAAAGAAGCGTCGTACAAATTCGTTTAAAACCTCCCTATAATTTAAAAAAATTTCACTATTTCTCTTATCGATAATAATATAAAAATGAGATCATATAAGTTTTACATTTTTGTGAAAAGATACCTTTTTTACAAGATTAAACAATAATTTACGAAGTTTTTGGCTTTTTTTTACACGAGTGAGTTAATTGATCTTCCTTAGTAAGCTTCATCCCGCAATACTGGCAAAATATTTCTTCTTCGGGTTCTTTTTCTTTTAAGGGGGCACGAAGTTGTGATTGAGGTGCCAATGCTAAATCGTCAGGCGGGTTTGGAGGAGTGAAAATATAAGGATATGGGAATCGATCATCGCCATCATCATCTCTATCGCTTTTTTCCTTAGATTCTAACCTAAATGCGTTTAAAAATTCTTGTTTTTCGTTTCCTTGCTTTACGGAGACAATTTTACATCTTTGATATCGAGCGTCTTTAATTAATTCTCTTTGTAAATCTTGTGCTACTCGAGCGCTTATGAACCTTTTTCTTACAGGAGATTTCGCACCTTTCCAAATAAAAATCCTTCTAAGGTCGTTGAGTATTATTATTAGCACTTTTTTAGGATTTAAATGATATTGAAGCTCTTCTGGATTAATATTTAACTTAGTGGGGTCATCCGTGTTTTTTAGGTCGTAGACAATGAATTCTTCGTATTTTTTCATTTTTATGGGGGTTTGATATTCTTCATTTGCTAGTATCAATCTTGTTAATGCTTCGAAAGTTTCCTCAATATTCTTCCCTGTTTGGATGTTGCATTCAAAATATCCACTAAGATTCCTTGAATCGGCAATTTTTACTCCCTCTTCTGCTGAAACCTGTCGCTTTTTCTTTTCATTCGGCATAATTCCTACCAACATAATGGGAATATCACCGCTTTTATGGCGAACATTATTAACCCATTCACCAATATTATCTAATGTCTGAGATCTGGTAACATCATAAAGGAAAACTGCTGCATTTGCCCCTAAACAGTACGTGGGTAATAAAAATCTAAATCGTTCTTCTCCTCCAACATCCCAGATCTGGAGTTTTATTTTTTTTCCCTGTAAATCAATTGTCTTAACATGAAAGTCTACGCCAATTGTTAGCCTTTCTGAGGGATTGAAGAGATTGTAGCAAAACCGTTTAATGAAGGGAGTTTTACCGACAGAAGCGTCACCGAGAAGTAAAATTTTTAATGTACCGTCATAGGACGACATCTTTTACACCCTTTTTGTGATTCAAAAATAGCATCTTATCTATTCCTAACATTATTAAGAACTTCTACCCATATAAATATCGCAGTCAATTTTTTCTTTAAATATAACAAAGAGAATTTTTAAATAAAAAAGCTAAAAATGTAATTAAAGATTTAAAAAAGAAATTCAAGTGAAATCTAAAATGCCAAGAAGGGGATTTGAACTTTCAGATCCGATGCGAATCGCCATCGAATTCCCTGATACCTAGATCTTCAGTCTAGTGCGTTCCCGGGTTTCGCAGAACCCTGATATAGGGTCTCTACTACGCCACCTTGGC
The DNA here is from genome assembly GCA_019057735.1 of Promethearchaeota archaeon. Next base: position 3,741 of record JAHLWV010000297.1, read on the forward strand.
CGACTAATGATTCTCTTAACTTGGAATTAAAAATACTCTTTTAATCCTAATTAAGATAGAAATAAAAGTATGGAATGTCATAAAAATCTTTTTAGTTTTCGATCAAGCAACCCAGTAAATTCTATTTATTTTCGCAGACTCGATTAAGCCTTCCTTTGAAGGCGATTAGAAA
>JAHLWV010000298.1 GCA_019057735.1 Promethearchaeota archaeon
ATATCATCAAGATTTTCTATGTCTTTATCGGTTAGATCTATTAGATTCTTATCATTTTTTTTATAGAGTTCTTTCTTCAATTCTTTTCTTTTTAAATATTGTTTCTCCTCAAGACCCCAGTACTCGCCTGTATTACAACGATAAGGATCCTCCCGAAGTGCTTCTTACCCAGATGTCTGTCTTGCAACGCAAGTTATTCAAGACCTTGGACTTGAAGCGATTTACCGGAAAATAATTTTTGCATGGTGGCAAAAAAAAAAGATTCTTTAATTAGAAGCCATAAGATCATATTATAAAAATTAACTTTGAAAGTCAAGTATAAGTTTAAATTTGTATTGTTTTATAATATTTTCAACTGTATTTTTACAAAATTTTCGAAAATTAATAGATTGAAATCTAATTAAAATGTGAAAATTAAATGAAAGTTAACAAAAGAAAAAAAGGCAGTATAATATTAGTTCTCATACTTACCAGTTTCATTTTTTCTCTTACATTAATTCCCCCAGGATCCGATGGGAAGAATTCTGAAGCTCTAAGCCTAGATGAAAAAGTGAAAACTAGTGCAGCAAATAGAACTGACGAAATCTCAACTGTTTTTACATGGAAATCTACTTCTACTAATCTCAATGATAATAGTGATGAATCTCTATCCTTAAATTCATTTGTAGCTAATTTAACGGATTTTGACCCGATTAATTCAACATCCTATACAAATTTACAAACGATAAATACAACTTTCCAACCTTCAAATGCTTCTTGGAATCATTTCCGTGATTTTAATGACGATGTACCGTTGCCCTCTACTAATGCACTAGATATGCTTAATCCTTACGATACTACAATATTTTTCGCTAGAGAAGGTGCAATTTATAACATAACTGCTTCTTGGGAAGGATATATTCTTTCGTTTGGCAATTTAGAAACTAATTTATTCCTTTTCAATCAAAGTCAATTTCATAATTTTGAAAACTACATCATGCCATGGAGAACTCCAATTTCATCAACAGTTGCAGGTTTTAAATCAGATCATGATAAAGATGATTGGTTAGTTGAATATAGTAATTCAATAAGTAATGGGATAATTCCACAAACTATGAATGCTTCCATTGATTTCACAACTACAGTTAATAAGACAGGATGGCATTATCTGGTTATGTGGGGCCCTGGGTCAACTGAGAGTCCAAAAGTATCTACACAAGGAGATCTTATCTCTGAGGGGCTTGCAAATGCGAATATCACCGTAAGTGATTTAATGGATATGTATCGTCCTTCCCTAGGGAAAGTCAATGGATTTATAGATAAACCCGAGAGGGTATATGAGCGAGTAGTGCAAGGATATGATGAAATTTATGGAAATTCTCTTGCTTTAGTATATATCTATGAGTATTCAGATCGAAAACTCAAGGAAGCTTTTGCCTTTAAACCTGACAATGATTGGGTTCCCTTCATAGCGTACATCGCTGTGGATGCAGTTGGCAAATTCCCAAATCGTGTAGTTTGCTATTTTGATGATTCTTGGGCAGATGATAAAGATCGATACTTGAAAATAATTGATCCTAATGCTATCTTAAGCGATGGAACCTATAATTTTAAAACCAATATAACGGCAGAATTTACTCCTTTTTTGAACGCAACCGTAAGAATGAACGCAACCATAAGTACCACTCCAGTTAGCATGGAAAATCGACTTGGCGCGGCATTAAGACTTGCGACTACCACGAATTCACATGGATTTGAGATCAAACCCTATAATTCGTTAACAGGAACAACATTTAATTGGACTGAAGTCCCTAGAACCTCCCTTGATAACTCAGTATTAAAAAAATTATACAACGATACGACTATCGAATTTCTTAATGCAGGATGGCAAATTTGGGCAGATCTTGGAGGAAAATATTACCCTGAGAAAACACCGTTTACTTTATATCTGAATTCTCTGTTTGCAGCACCCTATCTTGTTTCTGGTCTTGAAAATGTTTTGCTAGTTGCCCCTAAGACGAAAAATTGGCTGTCTAAAATTAACCCTTCTAATTTATTCTTCAATTCAAGCTTAGATATAGAAGTTAATACTACAGTTAGTATTCCGATTAACTTTACTGTTACGTATCCACAGAGTGAACCTATAGTGGGAGAATTCTGTGATTTTACGCTTGAATTAGGTGCAATGGGAAACCCAAATATAACAATTGACTACAAATTTAATTACTCTATGGATTTAAACATGCTTCTGAATAATGGGAATTACAGTATCTCGAAAGAAGACAGTATAAACTTCATAATTCCCCTCAAAGAAATTGATTACTTTCTTGCCTTTTTTGGTGTTGAAGATGGATTAAGTGGTTTAGCTTCGCAAAAAATTCAAGAACAAATTGATCAATCTTTATCGCAAAGTCAGGTGGATAAGTATATTTCTATTGAAAATTTCACACTAGGATCCCATGTTGTAGGAAATCTTGTTTCATGCGACATAACTTTTCACCTATGGCCTATGATAAAATACCTTGTTAACACCTACAAACCAGATTTGGCCATAGCATGTGACCTTATCGACATGTTTATTCTTAACGAGACATTGGGTTTAGATTTGATACTTTCTCCACAATTGCAAGGGGTTGTTAATGGTACAATGGTAGGAGATGGATTAGAATTCGATAATGGAGGTGTATTTGAGTTCAATGATACCCAAACCTCATTGACTTTCCAAGCGGAACGAACACAAGATTTCTCTTCTACGGATATTCAATTACAATCCTTAATGTATTTTTTGAACTTTCATACTGATTGGGCATTTGAAGTTAATTTTAATGAAATACCTCACGCTTTTGGTATTGAAGACTTGCGTTGGGAGCTTGGAACTTATCCAAATATCGATTTTGCTCAAAATCCAATGGGAAATTCTGATAATCTTACTCTCTCTTGGACAGAATCTACCCTTCCCCCACAATCTCCAACACTATCTATTACTACACCATCGCCAACAACCAGTCTTGTAATTGCATTGGAATGGACTACATCAGTAGGAGCTGATAATTATACTCTTTATAGACACACAGAATCAATCACATCGGGTAATATAAATTCAGCTACGGATGTAAAAACCATTACTGGAACAGACACATTAGATACAGTACCCGGAATAGGAAGGTGGTATTATGCTGTTATTGCAATTAATAAGACGGGTAGTTCAGAACCATCAAACTCTCCCTATATTGACGTTAAAGAAGTGTCTGGGCCGCCAAACGCTCCAATATTGACTATTACTACACCATCGCCAACAACCAGTCTTGTAATTGCATTGGAATGGACTACATCAGTAGGAGCTGATAATTATAGCCTTTATAGATATACCTCCCCGATAACTTCGAGCAATTTACACCTTACTACACACCTAAAAACCATTACAGAAACTACTACAACGGATACCGTACCTGGAATTGGCAGATGGTACTACGCTGTCGTCGCTACTAATGAATCCGGAAGCTCAGATCCATCTAATTACGACTATATCGATGTACAGGAAGAAACTACACCTGAAGAACCTGGTGGAATACCCGGTTATCCCTTATCCTTTATTGGAATTGCCTGTGCAACAATGATTCTCATTTCATACAAGAAAATGCAACATCTAAAAAAGAAATCCTAATCATTTCAACTTTTTTTTTTATATCTTTTACTAATTATAATTTCAAAGTCTAAAATTTCATTCTAATTTATTTAAACGGTTGTTATAAATTTAAATTGAAAAAGGTACTCCTATCTATTATGAGTAAAAGTCCCGTTAAAAAAGCAGATATACTTAAAATTTATGTGGACGGTGTTTCAATTATTTCTTGTCTTTTCCTATCCTCTCACATATATAAAGATATATCTCTTTGGAAATTGTTTATAGATTTGTTCTGCGGG
>JAHLWV010000299.1 GCA_019057735.1 Promethearchaeota archaeon
TTTCCTCATTTATCTTTTGACTGTAATCTCCACTGCTATTACCATAGCTAAAAAAGATAGCAAACAAGATGAAGATTAAAATCAATATTAAAGTAGAAAATATTTTTCTATTTCTTAAAACTGATCGCTTTTTACACATCTAAATATTTTCCTACCGAAAACATACTTCCTAAAATTCCTACTAAACTACCTAACAATAAAATTGATATACCTATAGGCAATAAATCCATATTGCCCACCACTAATGGCAAAAAGGGAATGACTTGATGCACTTTATTTATGGCGAAAAAATAAAATTTATACAGAATTATTATGGATAGAATTGCTGCTATAAAACCTTGCAAAAAGCCCTCAATTATAAAAGGCCATTTTATAAACCAGGAAGTAGCTCCTGTTAAGCTCATTATCTCAATTTCATTTCTTCTGGCATATACAGTAATCTTTATTATATTCGATATAATCAAAATTGAGGCAAAGATCAAGAGTGCTAATATTAACATTCCCGCTCTTCTGAAAATGTAAGTAAAATTTAACAATTTCTCAACTGTCCCTTGGCCATACTCGACTTCTTCTACTTTTTTTAATTTCGCTATTTGATTAGCAATTTGCTTAATCATCTTAGGATCTTTTGCCTGTATCTCAAAGGAAGCAGGAAGTGGGTTTACTTCAATAGCACTGAGTATATCTTTCTGCTCTCCTAAACTCTTTAATAAACGCTGATAGGCTTCCTCTTTAGATACAAATTTTACCTCTCTTGTCCCAACTATTGAAGTAATGTTACTTTTTAAGTTATTTAGCTCGGTCTTGGAAGTATTATCTTCTAAATAAACTATAATCTCTAATTGTGATTCTATATTTTTTAGAAAAAGGCTCGAATTTACAGATATTAAGAGAAAGACGCCAACAATAATTAGAATGGTAGTGGTACTTAACACTGCTGCTGTAGCCATTAAAGTACTTCTTCTAAAACTGAGTAAAGCCTCTCTAAAATAAAATCCCACATTCTCAAAAATCATCTTAATATATCCCTCTTTGCGTATCTTCTATTATTCGTCCTCGCTCCAATCTTACTATTCGCTTTTTAGCTTTATCTATCATAAGTTTGTCATGAGAAGCCATTATAATAGTAGTTCCCCGTATATTTATATGAAATAGAAGTTTCATAATCTCCCAGGAAGTGTAAGGATCTAAATTACCAGTTGGTTCATCGGTAAGTAATATTAATGGTTCATTAGCAATAGCCCGGGCAATACATAATTTCTGCTGTTCTCCTCCGGATAATAAATGCGGTTTTATTTTCTTTTTATGTTCCAGTCCTACTAAATTAAGAACCTTCTTAACTTGCTGTCTTATCTCAAAATTAGTTGCTCCAATTGCTTTTAAACCAAAGGAAATATTTTCATATACCGTTCTATTATACAGTAATTTAAAATCTTGAAAGACAATACCTATATTCCGTCTTAAATAAGGTATGTAACCGGGTTTAAGTCGAGCTATATTTATCCCATCGACAATTACCTGTCCCTTGGTAGGAACAATCCCTCGGTAAATCAATTTTACAAAAGTACTCTTCCCTGCCCCGGTAGGACCCACTAAAAAAACAAATTCACCCTTTTTTATATGGATATTGATATCCCGTAAAGCCTGAATTTTATTGGGATAATTTTTATATACGTGAAACATTCTGATCATGTTAAATAATAACCTCAATAGTTATAGGTTTAAAAACCTAAAAACCAATTCATTATTAGCAAGAGCTTTTACTTCCAAATTATTTACTTTTTTAAGTAAAATATCTTTTATTTTATCGTTATTTTTTCTAATATATTCTATCTTTTTTTGAAAATTTTTTAAAGAGATATCTTCATCTATTTCTAACAGCAGTTCAGATAATCCCAAATCTTCTACAAAATACTTCACTTTAGGGTCATAGTTAAGAGCAATAAAAGGAATATTAGCCATACTGGAAAATATAATTGAATGAAGTCTTACACCAACTACCAAAGATAATCGTGTGAGAAGAGAAAGCAATTCTTCAGGTTCAAGCTTTGTTTTCAATACATCAGCCTGATTCTTCATCAAAGATAATATCTCTTCGCTAATATGCACATCCTCATCAAATTGAAAGGGAAGAAAAATAATTTTTGCTTGATAATTTTCAATTAAATAATCAGCTGCTTGGGCAAATATTCTTTTTGAATCTGATCCATTACTTTTATATTCTCTGACCGAAACCCCAATTAAGGGACGATCGTCTGCATTAAACAATTTCTTAATATAAGGATGACTATCTACAATATGATTAATATTTTTTTTCTTCAATAAAAAGACAGGATCAGAATTCACATATATTGATGGAACTGAAACTCCCAGATTATTTAATAATTTTTTTGAGTGATTGTCTCTTACTGTTATTAATTTAACTTTATTTAAAATCCACTTAATTAATAACTTATTAATCTTTTTAGTAATTGGACCGATGCCCTGGGCATAAATCATAACCGGCACTTTGACTATTTTTGCAATCAATATCAATCCCAGGTAATATAATATGCTCCAGCCTTTTCCGGTTGAATCTTGGAGTAATCCTCCACCCCCGCTAATAAAAAGATTAACATTCCGCAAACAGCGTATAACCTTAATTAGATGTAGTCGGTTTATAGCCTTTACCTTATAAGTTTGGGAAGTCTGCAAAGGGTTACGAGAAAGAACTGTTATCTTTGCTTGGGGTATTTTTTCTTTAAAGGCACTAACCATAGATTTAAGAATAGCCTCATCCCCGGTATTATTAAAACCATAATAACCGGAAATCATTATCTTTGCTATGGTTTTAGACTTTTTCATAATTAATTTTTTTCCTGAATATTTTTACCAGATAATAAAATATAGTAATTATTACTAATCCCAACGCTAAGCCTAACCATACCCCGTTAAAAGTACGCAACATCGAAAATAAAAAAGGAGTGTGAATATGACAGAAGGTATTAATTAAAGTAACCGGGCCAATAGTCCCAATTATGATTATCGGAATCTTAAATTCTTTTACTTTTAAAAAATTCATACTCATCGCCAATAATAGAGCGGGATAACCGATTAAAAACTCTTTATTTCGGGGTCGGGCAATTAAAGTCTTTTCCAAGAAGATTCTTATCTTCTCCTCAATATCCAAAACGGGTAGAAAAGAAAAATTCCCTGAACGAGAAATATAAATTACCAAGAATACCGCAAAGAACATCATTATAATTACATGTTCAATCAGGATGGGCTTTTTGATATTTTCTAAAATCATTAATTTACCCTTATTCACCCTTAACCACATTATCACCAGAACCAAAAGAAGTGGGACCAGATAAGAAATCTTTATTCCGCTAAACTGTTCTATCCCCAACATAAATTCATTATTGCTTAATAAAGCTGCTATTAACAGGGCGCCGGATAAGGTAATTAAAATTATCCTGAAAAATCCGATTAAAACTTCTTTTATCATTTGAATAAAACTGGGATTATTTTTAGGAAAATCTTGAGTATCTTTAAATTTAGAATTATTATTTCCCAAAAAATACTTTTCGTTATTAATGATAGCCAAAGTGGGAAATATTAGAGCTGTCAGTAAAGCCATCAGCTTTATTAAAAATATTTCTCGATTTAAAAATAGGAGGAGTAGAGAAAATAAGATTCCTAAAAATAACAGAGAATATTCTTGATATTTTTTTAGGTCGAAAACATTTTTTGAGAGAATTAATCCCCCGGAAATAACTCCCAGGATTAATAAAAGAACAAATATTTTTGGTTTCTGGTAGGGAGTAGAAAGGATACTGGCTCTTCCCGTGCTAAAACCACTTACTTCCAACTCTTCTTTTATAGTTCTAATATAAGATATATTATCCTCGATAAGAT
>JAHLWV010000300.1 GCA_019057735.1 Promethearchaeota archaeon
CTATAAATATTTAAGGAGAAGTAGTCTATTTTTTATTTAATTAGCATTTAAATTATGGAGTCTCAACATGAGTGAAATTCAAGAAACCGATGTAGTTATGCGTATAACGGCAATCGCAAGCGGTATTATAGTTTTAATAGAAGCAGTTTTAAAAATAGCAGGTGTTTCATTAGCAGGATGGGGATGGGGGGCAATTGGAAGTGCAGTTGCTCTTCTCTTAGGCATTCTTGTGATATTACTAGGTGTCAGACCAATCCATTACACACCCGTATTTTTGGGGATTCTCGGAGTAAGTGTCATCATCTTTGGAGTATTAATTGGCGGTATCATAATTATTGTAGCTACTATACTTGGAGCAATAACCTAATTTTTTTTTTTTATCTAAATTGATTTTTTATAAGGAATATTTTTAAATTTCAATATTTCGATTATTTTCATGATTTTAGAGTTGATTAAATATGGATATGAATTTTAATTCTGTAGTAAAATTAAATAACGATGTAGAAATGCCAATTTTAGGACTCGGTACTTGGAAGCTTAGAGGTTCAAGAGCATCTAAAGCAGTTTTATGGGCGCTTGAATTAGGATATAGACTCATTGATACGGCATCTTTATACGGAAATGAACAAAAGATTGGAGAAGCGCTCAAAATGTCCGGAATACCAAGAGAAGAAATTTTTATCACTACAAAAGTGTGGAATAGCGAACAAGGATACGAAAAAACCTTAAATGCCCTCGAACAAAGCCTTAATAAACTACAAACCGATTATGTTGATCTATACCTAATCCATTGGCCTGTAAGTAATTTGAGGAATGACACATGGAAAGCTTTAGAAAAACTTTACAAAGAAGGAAAAGCACATTCTATAGGAGTAAGTAACTTTACGATTAATCACTTAGAGGAACTTTTGGGAACGACCGAAGTAGTTCCCGCACTAAACCAGTTTGAACTATCACCTTTTCTGTACCAAAAAGATTTGATCGATTATTGTCAAAATAAGAGTATCGTAGTCGAAGCTTATAGCGGGCTCACAAGAGGAAGAAAATTTAGTAATTCTGTACTACAGGAAATAGGTGAGAAACACAATAAAAATCCCGCACACATATTAATTCGATGGGGCTTGCAGCATAAAATCGTCCAAATACCTAAAACTGGGAAAAAGGAACACTTAGCGGAGAATGCTAACGTGTTCAATTTCACTTTGGATGGAGAGGACATGAAACTATTGGATAATCTTAACGAAGACTTCAGAACAATAGATGATCCTCATAAAATGAAGTAAATAATATTTAACTTGCAAATTTCTTAGTGGAATTAGATTTTTATCGAGAACTTAGACTTTGAGCTAAAACAATGGCACCTCTGATCTCAGAAATGTCTCCTACCCGGGAAGTATCTACAATTGCGCGATCAATACCCATATAAATCGCACCATACGCTTTACCTCCTCCTAAGTGAACCAAAGTTCGATAAATTAAGTTTCCTGTAATCCCATCAGGAGCGATGATTAAATTAGTTTTTTTAGCGATCGCATTTTCAATTAAAATCTCTGAATGTTCAATCTTTAAAGAAGAATTTTTATCTCTAAAATGGTCAACAACTTTTTGAGCTTCTTCGATACTACTATCTACTTTAGGATTTCTTCCCATATCTCCGATTCTTCCACCACTTAATATATTTACTTTTGGTTCTAAATTTAATGCTTTTATTTCATTGATTGCTTTATTAACGAATAGTATTTTGCTATTAAAATCAATGCATTCGTCTATTCCTACGGGTCCGAAAAAAAACTGATACCCTGTGAAAGTTTCTAACAGCGCTAACCTATTAATGACTGCTATATTTAGAATAGACTGAAGTCCCAGTAAGAATTTGGTTGAGTCTAAATTTCCTCTCACAACGCTTGAAATTTGATTAGTCTTAAGGTAATTGAGAATTTCAAATGTGGGTTCATCTGACTCAATTAAAGTAATAACTTCTTCATTATTGCTAAAAAGTCTGTTATTAGAGATATGATCTATTGATTTTCTGCTTCCGAAGAAAAAAAATGAATTACGGTTTGGTACTAAAGTTGATATTGCAGCTTTTAAGATTTTATTATTATGAACTTCTGAATCTCCTAATCCAATACCTACTTTAGCTTCAATATCTTTGGTTCTTTGATAAAATTTTTCTAATATACTCATCGAATTTCTTGGTTTTTGTTAAAATGAACTGAATACTAAAAATGCAATAATGATCGTTAATGCGTTATAAACGCCGTGAGTTATCATAACTGCGATTAAATTTTCTTTTCTCCAGTTATATAGCAATCCAAGCAAAATAGAGATCGCAAAAAATGGAAAGAATGTGAGGAGAAATGAGATTAAGAAGGTAGTCAATGATTCTGGAAATAAGAATACTCCTATTATGTGAATTGAAGAAAATATTAATGCTGTAATTAAAATCCCCCATTTTTTACCCACAGTGCGTACTAGTCCCTTTTGTAAAAAACCTCTGAAAAGCACCTCCTCTGATGTTCCTATTATAAATATCATTATAATAACTAACCAGAAGATACTGAGTATATCAGAAGATGTAATGAGAATATCTACTTCACCGGAAGTCCCAAGAATATTATATATTATTTCGGATCCAAAAATGATGGTTAAGATAACCTCCATTAGAAAGGACACACCTAGCACTAAAAATACTCCAAGAATCGCAAAACCTAAACCTATAAAAATCTCTTTTATTATTTTTAAATTCGTAAAACCTTTAACAGTAAATCCTAAGAGAATCAATCGATTACTTAAACTTGATTTTTTTAGGTACATGCCAACATATATCAATGGAACAATAAACAAGATTAATTCGATAAAAGAACTAAAAATAATGAAATACGGATTAGCTAAGATAACATTGATAGTAGCTAAGTTAGATGATAAAAATACATATACGAAAACTGCTAAGACTGCTACGAAATTCATTAAAAAAAAAGCTGCAGCAGTTATTCCAATAGAAGCAGAAGAACTCCATAACTTTTTATCTTTTAGATTCAATAGTTCGTCCTGTGAGAGTTTTTTTCTTAAAGGTCTAAGGGGTTTGAAACCGTAAGGTCTATAGGTAGTCGAAGCCCGAGAAACTAAAGGCATAGTGTTTTTACGAGAAGGCATCCTCATATGGGTATTAATGTAAATTAAGTCCACTCCACATTTGGTGCAGAATTTAACATTCTTTACTTCGGGGATTTTAGTCCCACATATTGGACAAAACGACCATTTTAGTTTAATTTCGTTCGAATTGTCTATTTTATCATTCTCATCCATTCTTACAACAAATTAAGATTTCATAATATATTTGTTTTAGTTTTATTATTATTTCTGGTTTAAAAGTATGACACATAAAAAATATCACAATCAGCTTAATGGGTAAAATAACATTCCAATGTGTCTTTTTCCCATTTTATTGGATTTACGAATCCAAATCTCTCGAATTGTATCGTTTTATTCATAGGAATGTTTACAAGGTTAAGCTCTCCATTTCCCTTAGAAATAGTCCCATCAGGTTTTAGAATTGAAACTTTCACATTTTCTTCTTCACATACCCATTGAATAATTGAATATTCTCTGTTTAATTCGTAACTATGGAACTGAGCATTTATTTTACGGTTCTCTACATCAATGAAAGTTAATTTAATGTTGATTAGGTCTTTTAACCGTAAATTTTGATCTATTTTAAATTTCTTCGCATCTGATTTAGCAACGAATACTTTCAATTTACCTTCTTCTGCTTTAACATTAATTTTTCTTTTCCCTTTTTTAGGATTTGAAGGTAGTACTAATGGTTCAGCCGTGCGTTTTGAAAAAGGAACGTTTTCGATCTCAATAGTAACAGGGTCTTCAACATAGAA
>JAHLWV010000301.1 GCA_019057735.1 Promethearchaeota archaeon
AAAATTATATTAGCGTATAAAGCTTGCTCACTGCTTGCTACTACACAATACGATTGGGAAGCTCTTTCGTAAAATTTAAACCTTTCTAATTTTCCAATATTAAAATTTTCCTTAGATTTCTTTAAAATTTCTTGATACTTATTCCAAATTGAGGGTATTTCATCATTTCCAGTATCCATATAGATTACATTAATATCAGCATAAGTATCCAGAGGGAAAAATTGAAGAATAGCTTTCAACAATTCTGGTATGCCAAGACCATCAGCCCTAATTACTTTATTTCCCGAAGATTCTGCAGGATAGTTACCATCAGCAATTACCATTTCATCACCGTGGCCCATTTCCATGAGCGTTTTCATTAGTTCTGGGGAAATAATGGGAGGAATATTCTTTAACATAATTCTTTCTCCCTTTTCTATTTCTTAAAATAATAAATAAGAATAATTTTAATTAGCCAAATTTAAATAAATATTTATAGAAGATAATTAAATATAAATCCTTGATACTTATTTCTAAAAGTAGAAAATTATTACTACTTCTTTTATCTATGACTGTTTTTCATTTTTATGCCAAATTTTTTCTTCTAAGTAACTGTAACCATTTTACGTAATTGCAAATTCTCCAAATCGTTAATGCTTGTTTCCTCTTTTTTTACATCAGCTACTTTTTCTCCCCGAGATAGAACCACAAATCTATCGGCTACTGAATAGACATGATGAAGATTGTGGGTAACAAATATACTAGCTATTTTCTCTTCTTTTAAACGTTCAATAAAACTTAATACTTTCTGTACTCCGCTGACGGCTAAGGCAGTAGTCGGTTCATCTAAAATGACTAACTTGGCTTGAAAATACATTGCTCTGGATATTGCTACTCCTTGCCTTTCTCCACCAGAACAAAAACGAACTTCTTGATCCGGAGAAGGAATATGTAATTTCAAATCTTTAGCTAATCTTTCCGCTTCTTCCCTCATCTTATTTTTATCTAAAATTTTAATCGGACCCCAGGATTTAACGGGTTGCCTTCCCATAAAAATATTCTGAGCTACACTTAAACACCCTATCACTGCCTGATCTTGATATACTGTTTCTATTCCCAAGTTTCTTGCATCTTTTACGGAAGAAATATTGGTTTCTTCCCCATTCCAGTATATCTTCCCTCTATTTTTTGAAAGAACTCCAGATAATATTTTTATTAGAGTAGATTTACCTGCGCCGTTATCTCCTATCAGTCCAATTATTTCACCGGGATAAACTTCGAGATTTATTCCTTTTAATGCTTGAACCTTCCCATACCATTTATAAACATCTTGTACCTTTACTAAAGGCAAATTTTTATTAACATTTTTTTCTTCCATAATATCAAATCCTTATCTTAAAAATTTTAAAATAATTTATTTAGGCATTAAAATCCTGTCTCTTAAATTTCCACTTGTTCTATTAATCAATATTGCTACCAATAAAATAAATCCATTTAATACTCCTCTTAAGGCTGGCTCCATAGCTGTCATCGTACAACCAGCATCAATAATTCCCATCAAAATAACGCCACCCAAGGCTCCAATTATTGAACCTCTACCACCTCTTAAACTAACACCACCAATAATAGCTCCTGCAAAAGCTAAAAAGATAGCTCCATCAGCTATAGTACTGGGAATGCATTTTAGATAACCCACGTAAAGAAGACCAGAAATTCCTGCCAGCGCTCCAGAAATAGTAAATATCCAAAAATTGGTATTCTCCACACTTATTCCCAACATTCCGGAAGCATCAGAATTTCCGCCGATGGCTCGAATGTGACTCCCAAATCGGGTATGGTCTAAAATAATATAGAGTATAATCACCATTCCTACAAGGACAAAAATGGAATTGAACATTCCTCCGGTTTTTCCTCCTCCTAACACTAAAAGAGCATCAGGAACTTTAATAATAGCTCCCCGACGAAGATAATAAGTGCTCCAGTTAAACATTAAAAATGTAGAAAGAGTAATTAAAAAAGGATTTATTTTCATCTTACCTACAAAAAACCCATTTATAGACCCTAAAAGAGCACCAACTAAGACCATTAATATGATACCTGCCCAACCAGGAAGCCAAGGCGCCCAATCTACTAAAATTACACCCACCAACATCGCAGTTAAACCAGCATTCTCTGATAAGGAGAGATCCATATTACCACCTAATAAAGCTATAGCTTCTCCCAAGACTAAAAATCCCAAAGCTGATGATGCGTATAAAATAAAAAGAAAATTTTTTACTGTAAAAAAGTTTGATATCGTCAAGGAAAAAATAATCGATACCACAATGATAATAACCCATATCATATGTTCTACAAGTGCAAGTTTAATTTTTTGTGAATTAATCATCTATATTACCTCATTTATTTCAATACATATTTTAAAAAAATATTTTTGTTCTTTCTTGAGAATAGAACAAGAGAGCAAAGTCTTATTTTAAATTGCTCTCTTGTTCTTTATATTATGTCGACGATTAAAATCTTGTATGGAAATCTACATTGTAATTAATATTTATTGTTTAAAATTTTTTATCTTACCATCCGGGTACCTCAATATTAGCCCAAAGATATTTAGCATCGGCATTTTCTTTAGTAATTACTAAAGCATTGGTTTGGAACCAGAGATGGCCTTCTCTCTCGGAAATTTTTGCCGGGGACCAAGCGGTCTTGGCAGCCCATATGTCTGTATCTAAATGAGGATTCCCTGAAATATCGATATCATCTGCAGTAACTGTAGTCCCTATTTTAGGTAGAGCGCTTTCCCCTTCTTCTAAATATTTTGCCATGTAGTAAACAGCAATAGGATTATAGAAAGGACAGGGTTGGTCTACCGCTACTGTAATTTCTCCTGCTCTAATTTTATGCAATACTGCTGGATTAGCATCGATGGTAGCCACAAATATTTTAGTAGGATCTAATCCTAAATCTTTCATCGCTTCTACTGCGCCACTACACATAGGACCATTGGCAGAATAGAGGGCATCTATATGAGGATCTTTTCTAAGTATGGCTTCAGCCTCAGTCTTAGCTGGAGTTTCTTGAAATTCTCCCAGGGCTTGCACTACTTCTACATCAGGATATTTATCTATTATACTATGGAACCCTTCGCTTCGGTCAATAGCGGAAGCTCCCCCTAAAGGACCAAGCATTTCCAGAACTCTACCGGCTACTTTACCTATAGGTTCTACTTCATTTTTTAGATATTCTGCTAACATGTTACCCAGTTTTTGACCGGCTAAAAATCCAGAATATCCTACATACATCTTAACATCAGGATGATTAATATCGGCATCTGTGGTAAATACTGGAATATTATCTTCATTCGCCCAATCTACTATAGGTTTAGCTGCATCGCCATCTTGGGCACAGATAATAAGCCCATCTACTCCCATTTGAATCATTTGTTTCGATTGAGTAAGTTGAACCGCGGGGTCGCCTCCTGCTTCATTACTGATCCAATCAAAACCATTGTCTTCACAGTACCATTCAAAACTTTTTCCAAAAAGCCATTCCCAGGTGTTACTAATTATCTTAGTGTCCAATCCAATTTTATATTTCTCTGCAGCTATTCCAGTTACCGATAAACAAAAAATAACCATAAGCAAAGCAACTATAAACACCAATGTCACAACACTAAATTTAGTCTTTACCGTTCTCATTTTAAAAAACCTCCTTAAAATTTTAAAATAAATTTATCCTGAAATCTATTTAAAATAACCTTCCTTTAACCACCTCCTTTATGTTTTTATGGAAACGATACCATTTTTAGTATAACTCATTCTACTTTACATTCGTTTAGGAAATATCATTGAATAATAATTAATAATTAATTTAATTTACTTGAGCCGAGTTTTAATCTTTTGAG
>JAHLWV010000302.1 GCA_019057735.1 Promethearchaeota archaeon
TTTTTTTTGGTTTACATGATTCTATTTTCGTTCAAATAATTGTACAACCGTTCAAAAAATAAATTATTAAATAAAGACAGAATTTATGACACTTAATAGACAAAATGTTTATGCACTCTATTATAAAGTAGTTGGGGATATTATATGATGCTTCTAGCGCAAACTATGGATATTGCACGATTTATTCAAATCTTTCTAGTACAAGGTTTAGCAGGGCTATTTTATTTGGTTATCGCTTACAAAATTTTAAAAAGGGAAAGAAAAGGTTTAAATCTTATTCTCAGCAGTTTTTATGTATGCGTATCATTCGCAGTAATCCTAAATGTCGTCTATGCCTTCATTTTTGTAGAAGAAGTGGTTTATATTTTACATGTTACAACTTATTATTTATTATGTTTTCCTTTGGTTTTTTTGTTAGTTTTTGTCTTAATCTTGCTTAAATCAGAGGAAGTTTTCACTCCCAAACTTCAATTAACACTAATTGTTGTTTTTGGTGTTCTGTTAGTAGGTCTCTGGTTGATTCCAAATGGAGTGATAATTAACGAAAGCACTAACTGGAAGCCTGATTGGAGTTTGATTTATTTATTGTATAGTTTTACTGTTTGTAGTCTATTCGCAATCTTTCCCACGGTATTATTATCAATAAAATTATATCGAAAATTTGAGTATAAAGAGTTAAAGAAGAAACTAAAGTATTTTTTAATAGGGATAAGTGGTTATTTTTTCTTATATTTTGGTACTTCTATCTCTAATACATTAAACGATCCAACATTCAGAATAATCTGGTCACTCCTCTCGCTACCTACAATAGTTTCACTATATTTCGTGTATTTTGGTGTAGCTAAGAATTTATGAATATAAATTCAATGAATATATTTTTTATTAACCCAACAAATATACATAAAAATTACAGTTAAATAAGAAAACCACAATAATTATTAATAACAAGTAAAAAAAATAAATAAAAAAATATATAATAAAACAAGTGTGGTTATGCAATTATGTTTTTTCAATTAACGACTGGTCGAATTATAACTGTTTATGTAGCCCAAGGAGTAATTTTGGTAGCTTTTCTTTATCTAGCTATTAAAATCTTGCTAAGAGATAGAAAACGATTAAACGTCATTTTCGCAGGACTTTATATATCTCCTGCTATAGGGGTTCTTATTAATTTTTTATATGCGCCTATGACTGATGAATTTCTTGTACCAATACTTAACTTCTTTACGAATTTTGGATTCTTTTATGCCCCTATATTTATCGTTGTCTTTGACTTAATACTTTTAAAATCTGAAAAAGTAATTTCAACGAGTAAGCAATTGATGATCCTTATTATTTACGGAATTGCAATGTTTGGTATGATTTTCTTCCTTTTTATACCTGGGTCTGGTGTTACTATCAATCAAGGAACAGGTTGGAGCCCTGTATGGAGTTTACCATTCTTTCTATATGTTGTCTTAGTCGAAACCATTGGTGCACTCATACCGTCACTTTATTTCTCATTTCAGATTTATAAGAAGTTCGAGGATGAACAATTGAAAAGAAAATGGAGATTTTTCATATTTGGATTCATTGCCCTAATGACATTTATGTACGCTATCTTTATTTCTAATTATATAGGAGATCCGACAGTCAGATTACTTATAGGAGTTGTTGGTTTAATGTTAGCCATTCTTGGAGGCTTCTTAATGTACTTCGGTGTGGGGAAACAAATAGAAAAGTAACTTTTTCAAATTTTATTTCTTTTTTTTTTATCATATAAAATTTTATCTTATAGAATTACCATTATTAATTATAATAAATAGCATAAGTTCACAATAAGTGAAGGTTAAAATTCATTTTAATCCTTTCATCAAGTTAAACTTGTCAATCTCATACAGAAACATATAATCTAAAGTGCTTTTAATGTCTAATGAACTTGAACGAGTAAGTGGCATTGGTCCTATTTCCTCGATAAACTTAAGTAAAGCAGGAGTTAAAACAATCGAAGATATTGCGAGTTCAAAACCAGAAAACTTAGCTTGGATTAAAGGTATTGGGATTGTTTCCGCAAAAAATATAATAGAGAACGCAAACGATTTACTCAAACTAGAGAAGAACATCCAGTTTGTCTTAAATTCAATTAAGGAAAATTTTGTAAAAACTTGTCCTAAATGCAGTGGCACTATGAAAAGCAAATATATTATTCTTGGTCCCGAAAGAAGATTTAAAGTACGGCAATGCACCGTATGCAAATTTTATTTACCAGAGTGATCAGATATTATAATACTGGCCAATATCGTTGAAGGTATATCTTGCATAAGTCCATGTCCGTATTTTCTTTAGATATCTTGTATACATTTTCCAGGTCCATTTCATCATTGCTTGAGATTGGTAGATATTCAACCATTCAATCAAAAGTGCCGCTCTTTCGTCAGCGATAGTATATTGAAATTGTTTATTTTTTGAATCTTCCTGAAATTTGCCGTAAGAAGAAATAAAATATACAAAATACTCTGCTTTTGTCAATTTAAGTTCTATTGCTGCTCCCTTGGCAATATCATGTGTTGCTTGATGATCAGCATGAAGATTGTGGCTACTAGGGAAAACGATTTTGTCAGAGTCCTTAATTAAACGTTTAGTTTTTATTATCCCCTCTTTTACGTATTTTTGCCCATCTGCGTCGTGAAAGTAGAATAAGTGATGATTTTCTTGGGGGAGTCCTAAAAAATCAACGGATTTTTTAGCTTCATTGATTCTCATCTCCGCTACTTTATCTTCTGTCATATTTTTAGCTTCTTCAGATAAAGCGTCATCTCCAGACCTGTAACAAGCCCTTCCATCTGTTACTGTTATAATATGGATGTCGTGGTTTCCTTCATTTATCCAATCCAAAAGAATAGGGCCAGGTCCGAATAATAAATCGTCGGGATGAGGTTCAAAAATAACAATTTTCATTTTTTTAAGTATTGTATAGTAGATTAATCAAATTAAAAAATAAGAAAGAAGTTGAAAGTATATAGAAGAACTATTCGATTTGTTGGCAGATTTTATCTATTTTTTCAACAGTTTCATCAATTATTTCATCGGTATGAAGTATGCACATATAGAATCTGCTCCCCGCAACAGATATAATTTCTTGGTCCACTAAAGCTGCTCCTATGTGTTCCATAAATTTCTTCCTTAGTGGTAATTGCCCCACTTGATCGGATATATCAAAACTTAGCCCAAATAGGCACGATGTATGAAAATGAACCGTTCCACCTAAATTGTATGAAAACCAAGGTAAATCGTGTTTTTCAAATACCTGGTTTAATCCATCAGCTAATCGAGCTCCAGCTCTTCCAGCTATTTCCGTTGCGTTAGTTTCTTCGACTAATTTAATAGCGTGAAAAGCAGCAGCACATGTTAAAGGATTTGCTGCTAGTGTTCCCCCGCTATAAGCTCTTTTTCCACCACCCACTCCTGCTGCGCAAAATTTCATATATTCTTCTTTACCTCCAATAGCAGCAGCGGAGGGATACCCATGACCTACAATTTTACCAAACACGGATAAATCAGGTTCATAACCATAATACGCTTGACCACCACCCATATGCAATCTAAAAGCACATACGACTTCGTCGGAAATCAAAAGTGCTTTATTTTCATGGCAAAGTTCCTCCACTTCTTTATTAAATCCAGGTCTAACAGGAATAGCTCCTGATTCTCCTCCCATCGGTTCGATTAATACTGCTGCAACTTTTCGTTTTTCTTTAAACATTTGCCGTAAAGTTTCAATATCGTTTGGAGGGCAAGAATCGGTGAATTTAAACACATTTTTTGGTATTCCGTGTGATTCTAATAGTTTTGTTCCTGGTACGTGCATATCGTAAACTAATTGATCTGACCATCC
>JAHLWV010000045.1 GCA_019057735.1 Promethearchaeota archaeon
CTTTTGATCCTTCCCTTGATTTTAGCAAAATAGACGATAATGCTTTTGATCCATCTCTTGATTTTAGCAAAATAGACGATAATGCTTTTGATCCATCCCTTGATTTTAGTAAAATAGTTGATAACGATTTTGATCCATCCCTTGATTTCAATGAAAAGGAAGGTAAATTAGGACAAAATGAACTCGGAAAAGAATTAGAGCCTAATCAAACCGTACCTAACGAATCTAACACTGAGGTGACTTCAGAAAAATTCGGACCAAACAAATCAGAGAGCAGTGAGGAGAAAGAGGAGTTTAACCCTAACAGTCCCGATGGAGAAATTGATAATTTTGAACAGGAAGGATACTCAGAAGGCTTTTATGAAAATTTTAATGCCGAATCAATGAATACTGTTTTACTTAGCGAAAATATTATTTACGCCTATCTTAGGGAATATATGGAATTAATGGCAGAAAAAGAAGCGGAGGCGGTGGTGCAAGGAGAGCAAGCTGATGTAGATAACTCTAAAGGGGAGATTTCCGAATTGGAGGAATTCCTAAATGAAGAGCGAGAACGAATTCGACTCGAACAACAACAAGCCGGTTTAAATGAAATTATTGAGCATGAGCCTGAACTCGTAGCTAAAGAAGAAGATGTAGAACAAGAACAAGAGGAAGAAGTCGGAAACCAAGAAAATGTTTCTGAGGAAATGGTTCCTAATAATGAAGAAGAAGTCGAAAACCAGGAGATGAAACTTGAAGAAGAGTTACAATCGACACTTCCTAACGAGAGTATAGAAAGCAGTAGAGTTGAAGAAATAGAAGAAAATAACGAAGAACCACAACCACATGGTATCGAAGAAAAAATAGAAGAAAGGGAAAATAAATTAAAAGTAGATGATGAGAAAAATGAGAAATATGAACAACACCAATCTAAAACCCAAATCGAAGAGGGACATGACATTGAATCCGAGTTAATAGATCATGAGAAAAAATTGGATCTCATCAAAGAAGAACACGAGGAAAAAGAGGAACATGAAGAATTTACTAAAGAAGAAGAACTAAGTCAAGTCAGTCAAGAACTCGAAGTAATCCATGAAATATACTCTAACGAAACTGAAGTTTTGACAAATAGTCAAGAAGAAGAATTAGAACAAGACTATTTATCGACATATAGAGAAAAACAAAGAGAAATAGAAGAGTATAAGGATCCTCAGCAAGAATTAGAAGAGATTCTTGAGCAGACAAGAAAATTAGAGCAAGAAGCTCTCATCGAAGTAGAACAAGAACAAGAAAAGTCGGATAAAAATATAGAGGAAAATTACGAGAAAGCTAAAAAATTATATAACCAAGAAACTGGGAAGAGACCAATTTACGCTAACAAGGAAACAAAAGGATTTAAACAGTGGCTAGAACAGAAAAAAGAATCTGAAGAAAAACAGGAACATTTGCAGATACAGGAAGACATTTCTGAGGTGCTAAAAAAAGAGATTGAGCAAGAATCAGATGAGGGAATCAATCCTAAATTGCAACCTCTGTTAAAGGAAATCATAGAAAATTTTAACTTTCTTGAAAATTTGACAGCAAATTTCAAAGAATTATATGGGAGTGCTCAAAATAACCAAATCTCAAAGACCGAAAAAAAAGAATTAAAACTATTAATCAACTTACTCAAAAAAGTCGGTCCCACCAAGCTCATGTTTTTTACAAGCATAAAAGCTATTAAGCGCTATACAAATAAAGAAGAATTCTCGAATAAAACACACTTGAATCATGCCCTCTACCATTTTTTTTCTAAAATCTTGCAAAAGAATCTAGTATTAACTTATGAAAATGTTGAGAATCAAGAAAAGCTAAAATTAAAGGAGTTAATAAATGTTAAGGATAATACAAATCAAAAACCGCAAATTTTTGTGTCAAATAAATCAGTTTTTACAAATTATAATATTGAAGATTACTGTCGAATAGTAGTGAATTATATTAAATTAAAAATTGGAATTGATCATAATAATTTCGATAAATATGTTGAAATATTAGGAGAAAGAAAGTTAAGTATTCTGAGAGATGTAATATCAGATACAACTATTCTTAATTTTATGAAAATAGGTAATATAGATACATCCAAAAAGAGAAATTTAAATCAGGCGAAAAAGTGTTGTCAAGTAATTGCTTTAGCACTCTTAAACTGTTCAAATTACAAAAGCCTTTTTAATAAATTTAAAAGTATTTCAGGATTACAAGACAGACAAACAAGAGCATTAATTAGCAAATATATTCCTCTTTTGAAAAGCATAAATCCAAAATTAGACATAAATAATTGGATGCCTAAAAATACTTTTGGAATATATACATTTGATAAAATTAAACAGATAGTAGAAAAGGCAGGAAAGGAAAGAACTGGAAAAAATGGAATTCTTCTAATTCCTAAAAATTCTGAAGAATTTGAAGATTTTAAGAAAAAATATAAAAAAAAACCGAGTCAAGTATCACTTAGAGTAAAATGTGGGAGATGTGATTATGAATGGAATACTACTATTTCTAATATTGCCCAAAGTAAAACTAAGACATATAGTTGGTGCTCTAATTGTATAAAACCAGAGTATTATTCTTTTGATAATATTAAACATACAGTCTATGATACGATTATCAAATTTATTAAGAGTGAGATTGGAACAAATCATAATCGTTTTAATGAATATACTAAACTTATAGAAGAAAAGAAGCTTGATAGAAATAAAATTTTAAACAAAATTCTTTCCAATCAAATTCTAAAAGAAATAATTAAAGAAGCTAGTGTAAGTGATCATACCAAATCTCAATATCATATTAAAAGATGTTTGCAAGTAATTTCTTTAACTCTTATAAAATGTAAGAATTATGATACCCTTCTTAAAGAATTATTAAAACTGATAGATTTGACACGGGATACTCTTGTTAAAACAATTGTAAAATATATAACATATCTTGGAGAAATTTATAATTTTAATGTGAGTCGTTGGTTGCCAAAAGAAGTTCATGCACCTTATGTATATTCAGAGATAAAGAATTATATACAGGAAAAAGGATGGGTATTATTAAGTCCTAAGAATCAGAATGAGTTTAATGATTTAAAGAAAAATACTGGAGGAAGTAATATATCTTTAATTGTTCATTGTGGAAATCCTGAACATTTAGAATGGAAATCTAGTTTTAGATCTATTTTAAATAATAACTCCAATTGCCCCGACTGTTCTAACAATGTTTGTACATACAGTCAAATAAAGCAAATGGTAAAAAATTTAGGTTCTAAGATGTCTGATAAAGAAGGTATATTAATACAACCAGAGAGTAATGAAAAGTTTTTGCAAATTAGAATGGATAAGGGGAGGCAACCAAGTTATATTACATTAATTGTGTCTTGTAAGAATCAGAAACATAAATCTTGGAAGACTAATGTTGCGAACCTTTCTCAAGAAAGATGGTGTAGAGAATGTTATTTAGAGAGAAATACGAAATATGATTTTGAGACAATTAAAACCTTAATAGAAAGTAAAAGCGGAACACTGGTTTATCCAACATGTCAAGAAGAGTATGAAAAGTGTGTAAATCAACTAAAAAATATAAAATTAAAGCACAATAGTCCTAATGATCTACCTATTGAAGTTTCTTGCAATAAAGGACATATACCTTTCAATACTACTCCGGATTATGTAGCTCAAAATCATTGGTGTCCTTTATGTGGTGAGAGATACTCAGTCGTAGGGACTTTAATTCATCCTATATTTGAATTCTTATTTTTGAGACTTTTCTTATTGATGAAATGTAATGCAAAATACGAGAATAAAATAATTTCTGATAAAAAGAGATTAGTTGACATTTTAGTAGAGAGAGACAAGAACTTTATAGATAAAATCGAGAATAAACAACATACTTTAAGTATTCCTGATTTTATAGATTTCCTTATTATTGATTTTACTATAGGTAGAAATCTACGAAATATAATTGACCATTGTGAAAGAGGTTATCAGTCTAATGATAGATTATTGATAATTGTTCTTTTGAGATTTAGAGATCAAAGAGATAAAAATGAAATAGACAGAGTACAAGAAGCTATTTGTAATAATCCAAATATAGATAATAATAAAAATATTCGATTATTTACAAGCGATCAATTTTTAGATTTTCTTAATTTAAGAATAAATCTTACTAAATGGAATTCTAGCAAAGAAGAAATAAAAATTGTACATGAATATGAGAAAATTTTAGAATTTATAGAAGATGTTTTAAGCTCAGATTTAAGATTTGATGAATTAGTTAATTATTTAAGTGAATTATCAGATTTTTACAAGAGAAAGCTATTAGAATTTTAAGTGGATATTTTTGATAATTATAAAGATTTAATTGTTTTTTCGGAAAATATAAAATTTTGAATTTTTAATTGTCTGTTTTTCATATTTGTGGTTAAATTAGAAAGTTTAATCCCTACTAACCTTACTTTTTTATCGCTGTTCAAAAACTCTTTATACAATTCTAAAATTACATCAAATGTATTTTTTTCATTTTGAATGGAGCTGGGGAGTGATTTTGACCGAGTATATGTGATAAAACCTTCAAATCTTATTTTTAAAGTAATAGTTTTGTAATAAACTCCATTTCTTTTGAGTTTTTTATGCAAAGCCGTATTAATTTCGCCTAATTTCGAGAGAATCGATTTGCAATCACTGGTGTCTTCATAAAAAGTTCTTTCCTTTCCTATAGATTTCCGTTTATCTGGTATAGGTTTTACTTGATTCTTGTCAAGCCCATTTGCGACCTGCCAGATCCATTCTCCGTTTTTTCCAAACAACTGGAACATTTTAGGAAGTGTAAGATTAATGATATCACCAATAGTTTTAATCCCTTTTTTGTTATAATATAGTTGAGACTTTTTTCCAATTCCGGATATTTTAGTGATATCCATAGGACTCAGGAATTTTTTAATACATTCTGGTTTTACGACCGTAACGCCATTAGGCTTATTATGATCTGAAGCGATCTTAGCAATCGATTTAGTTGGAGCGCATCCGATTGAGATTGTAATGCCTACTTTTTTTTGAACTTCGTCTTTTAATTTTTCAGCTAAATCTCTAACTTCTTTATAATCAATACACTTATCTGATATGTCTAGATATGCCTCGTCAATACTTACTTGTTGAAACATATCTGAATAGGAATTAACAATCTCCATTACTTCTTTTGAGGCTTTATGGTATTTCTCAAAATTGGGATGAAGATAGATACCATGAGGACATCTTTTATAAGCTTGGGATATAGGCATCGCAGAATGGAGTCCGAATTTTCGAGCCTCATAGTTACAGGTACTGACTACACCCCTTCCTTTTCCATTTTTTGGGTCTGCTCCTATTATTAGAGGTTTTCCTACATATGTTGGGTTATCTCGTGCCTCAACAGCGGCAAAAAAGCAATCTAAGTCGCAATGTAAGATAAAACGGCTCATTTTTAATCGTTCGTAATAAATTGTATTAATTTAGACAATGATAGTATTTCCAAATAAAATAAAAGAAGTTAGACTATATTGAATTATTAATTTTAAAAATGCAAAATCCAATAATTCGTCTCTAATGAAGATCTAATTCTGTGAAAATACATTTTTAATCAATCTTTAATTAAAAATAATATGGAAATAGATAAATTAGAACAACTTCGAAAAACGGTTGTAAGAGGGGCTCAAGAGATTTATAGCAAAGGTTTGGTTGAAGACGGTGAAGGCAATGTTAGTGTCAGGGTTAATAAAAATGAAATATTAGTTACTCCAACTTCGACTAAATATCTTCTACTAAATCCAAATTCAATTGTTCATATGGATTTAGAGGGGAATATCATCGGATCTGGAAGAATTCCATCTACAGAAGTAAAAATGCATTTATCAGTTTATAAAGATAGACCAAAAGTAAAATGTGTCATCCACAATCACTCTTCTTATGTTTCCATGCTTTCTATTCTTAGAAAAAGCATCCCAATTATTATGGAACAGCAATTAATTTTTCTTGGGGGATTAATTCAATGTACAGAGATTACAGAAGCTCATACAGAGGAAATGGGATTTAGTGCTTTACAAGCGTTAGGAAGAAATAACGCAGCTATATTAGCTAATCATGGAGCTATAATATGTGGCAAGTCGTTAGATCATGCAGTTCGTTTTTCTGTAATCCTTGAAAAATTAGCTCAAGTATATTGGGGAGCATTACAAATTGGAAAACCTCATATCATCCCTCAAGAAAATCTTGAAGAACATGAAAAAATGTTCAATAGCTTATTTGCCTGCTATCCAAAAAGACTAAGAGCTAAACAAAAAACGAGGCGAGATTGAATGAAGTTAGGGATTAGTTCACTAGGTAATATTATGGAAAATGCGTTTAAAAACAAATTTCCTAATATTTCTAGTTTGCTTTACCATTCTACAGAAGAATGCTTAAAATCTGCGGAAGAACATGGTATAGATGTTGTAGAAATAGTTGTGGATCCCCAAGATATGTTTATAGGTGAGATGAAACAAGAATATCTTGATCTTTTTAAATCGTATTCAATGGTAATGCAGGTTCATGGCCCTTTTATAGATATCAACCTATGCTCGCACAATAAAGGAATCTCTCAAGCCTCAATAGATGCATATTTAGAAACTGCTCAATTTTGTACCAAATTTAAAGCCAAAATATTAACTATACATCCAGGTTTGGCTAATTTTTTGCTGGAATCTCTTAGAGATTATAATAGAATCCAATTAGCTAAAGCAATTAATAGTATATTAGACCTGACAAAAAATCTTGACATATCGATTTGCTTAGAAAATATGCCCAAAAATACACATATAATGTTAGACCAAGATAATATCGAGATAAATTTAGAGTCTATTAATAGAAGCGAATTATTCCTCACATATGACACCAGCCACTTTTATACTAATAATGGAGATGTGAATTTACTTTGGGAAAGGTATCACAAAATTATTAAAAATGTACACCTCGTCGAAAACTTTACAACCGAGTCAGATACTCATCCGAACCTTGGTTCTGGGGAAGTTAACTTTAAAGGGATCTTAGAAACTATAAGAAATTATCAGTATAAAGGGGCTTTAATTATTGAATTATCCTCTAATGAGGGTTTAGAAAACAATATTGACTATATTCATAAGTTTTTATGAAATAGTTTGGCTATTATTACTACACTTATTTAAGAACCATTTTTATAATCCATATAATGAAAATTATTTCCCTCCAAGTTAGCGAAGACTTGCTAGAGAGGTTTGAAAAAGTTCGAAAACAGAGCGGATTTAGTTCAAAAAGCGAAGCTTTAAGAGATTCAATATTAAAATTTATGGAAAGTCATGAGAAATTCGAGAATTTAGAAGGATACAGAATCATGACAATTAACTTAGTATATCCTGTTAAGGAACCTATAGCTGATGAAATTTCTGAGCTTTTCTATAAATTTCACAATATAATAAAGGCTGTAAGCGATTGGAGAATTGCCGAAAAAAAAATCGAAACGGTTTTAGTAGTAGGAGAATTCGGATTTATTAAGGATCTTTACCGATCTATCGCAAAAATTAAGGATGTGATTAGTTCAATCCACGAAATAATATTAGATTAACTGTTATACCTCTAATCAAATCGAAGTGAATAATCTACGAATTCAGTAGGTTTTTGAGTAAGAACGCTTGTACTTATTATATTGGGCTCTGAAATTAGATAGTCAAAAATATTTTCTGTAGTAATATTGCCAGAAATTTCTATAATGACTTGATTCCGTAATTTCTCTTGTTTCAATAAGTTTATAGCGTCTTGAACTTTATCTGGATTCATGTTATCTAGCATTATTATGTCTGCTTTGTTTTTAACGGCAATTAAAACATCGTTTATGTTTTCAATCTCAATTTCTATTTTTTTTGTGAAACTAACTCTAGACCTTACGTCACTGAGAAGTTTTGCGATATTTCCTTTGTAAAATTTTAAATGAGTTGATTTTAAAAGCACCATATCGTCCAAACTAAAACGATGAGTGTCTCCTCCACCCAGATCTACGGCTTTCTTTTCGAATAGCCTCAACCCTGGAAGTGTTTTTCGTGTACAAGCTATTTTCACATTTTTTCCAGAATCGTCAATTATTTTTACAAATTTTCGGGTAGTTGTAGTTATCGCGCTCATGTGACTCATAAGATTTAGACTTACCCGCTCACCAAGCAATATATTTCTGGATTCTCCGTCTATTTTCGCGATAATATCACCTTTATGGATTTGATCGCCATCTTCTTTGTTGCTGATAACATTCACGGTTAAGAGTTGATATAATATACCCAACTCTTCTAAACCAGACAAATATCCATCACTTTTAGTGATGATTGTCGCTGAGGATGTAGATTCTATGGGAAGTGAGATTGAACTAACATCGATGTAAGAGTTGTCTTCAATTAAGAACTTTTTTAGTTTTTCTTTGATTAAAATACGATTATAACTCATTTTCACTAAAGAATTTTGATAGTATTATTATTATAGAGTAAATACTAATTAAAATTATGCATAGCGTTGAAAAATTGTTTATTCTTAATAATGAAGTAAAACTTGAAGCTGAAGTTTTTCAGATAGAAAAAAAATCACCTAGTTGCGTTGCATTAATGTGCCATCCACATCCTCAATTTCTTAGGGGTTAAATCCCAAGAAAGGGAAAGTATGGCGGGGACATGTATAATAATGTTGTATCCGGTATTTTTAATTCGCTCGTTAAAAAGGATACTTCGTGCATGCGCTTTAATTTTAGAGGGGTTGGTAGATCAACAGGGAATCATACAGGCGGTAAAGGCGAATTAAGTGATGTTAAGGCTTGTATTGACCATCTAACACAGAGTTTACATTTTGATAGAGTATTTATATGCGGGTACTCCTACGGCGCAGCTGTGGGGTGCTCTACTATCAGTTATTCTGAAAAGATAATTGGATATTGTGCTATTTCTTTTCCTTGGGACTTTATGGGATTAAAATATAAAGAGTTATCTCAAAGTGAAAAACCAAAATTGTTTGTTCAAGGAAATCAAGATACTTTAGCGATTTATGAAAATTTTGAAAACCATTATAATTTCTACTTAGAACCGAAACAGTACAGAATAATTAATGGAGCAGATCATTTCTATATCGGATTTGAACAAGAAGTTGCTGAAGAAGTGTATAACTTTTACAGATCGATTATAAAATAAAAATTAAGAGATTTCCAATACTATTTTGCCAAATTGGTAAAAATCGAATAAATTCAGGTTATCTAAATCGAAGAAAGTTTCTCTAAATCGGGAGTTGCGTTATCAACAGCCCAATCTAGTAATTGATCATAATAAGCTTCAATTTCGGACGATTCGGGACTATTGGATAACACTGCTAATATAAATTGTGTGTTTTTATCAGGCATAATAATATTTCTACAGACAATGTAATCACCAATATATTTGATTTTTATGCTCGAAAGAACGGACAAATTCATTTCCTCAGAAGCTTTATATGCAGCATCGCTCAATAAGGAACTCATGGCGGCAACAACCCGATCATCAACAACTTCAGCTTTTTGGGAAGCTAAAACTAATCCTGTTGAAGTAGAGAACAATGACGCTCTAAAATTCCCATTTTCATTTAATTCTTTAAGTACAAGTTCAAGTCGGCTAACCATAGTTATTACTCTTTCAAATTCTTTTATAAAATTACTTATAAAAAAAAATTATTACAAGATGTATATATATTATGAACTATTTAGTATTTAATTTTACTTTATCTTAAATTCAGATTTATAAGAAAAGTCGATAGAATATTATCATCATCAATCTTCAAGGTAATAACACTTGGTCTCGCAATGGGTTGCTCAAACCCTTTTTTAGGAAGTGGTGCTATAGGTTTAATTGGGCTCCCCGGATTGACTAATAGCGTATTGTAAGGAGTTCCTTTAATAAGTGGTTGATGAGTGTGCCCAAAAATTAGAATGTGGATGTTATGCTCTTTAAAAAAAGCTTCTATTTTCTCAGGTTTCTTGTGTATTATTCCAAGGGTGTATTTACCAACTTTAAAATTTATAAAATTCTCTAATCCCGGTATATTATCTGATTCTCCTCGTACGCATCGGACTGGGGCGATGTTTTTTAGATCCTCAAGAAAAAATGATTCACTAACATCTCCAACATGAATTATTTCATCAACATCTTTGAAAGTTTCTTCTAGTTGATTCAATAATTTATAATATAATTTGTTTTTCTCATTATTGGTAAAATGTGTGTCAGAAATGATTCCAAATTTAGCCATTTCTTTTTTATTACTCGCTATAATATTATTACTCCAATTATAAAAATAAGTATTCCAAATAAAAAATCCATCATAATTCTAACAACAATTTCTAGCGTACCTTCTCCGATAGTTTCATCACGGGTAAAATAGCTTTTAAATTCTTTCCAACCTATTGTTAAACTCTCTTTAATTCGAGAAAATTGCCAAATTAAGAGAATTATTCCTATTATCAATAAAGGAATGTAAATATAAAACGTCATAAACGAAAAATTAATATGGTTTATATGGTTCCAAATCGAGAAAGAGGAGATAACATTATTTAGAGTATGTGCAAAGATCACCGGAAATATCCAATGCCTTCTTAAAACTACCATTGAAAGAACAATTCCCACTAAGAATGTTTGTGAAAACCAAATAATCGGAAAAGCAATTGGAAATCCGATTGAGGGCGCAGTAAATATATAACTAAAATGACCCAAACCGAAGAAAAAGGAAGTAATTATTACCGCCGACATTTTATTAGTGTATTCACGTCCTCTATTAGTTAAAAAGCCTCTTGTTAACGATTCTTCATAAACCGCAACACAAAGAGGTATCAAGATGATTGACAGAAGAAAAATAAAGTAATTCTCGCCAAAATAATTATTTAAAGAAGATTCTCCTGAGGGTTGTAATGCTATGGAAACAAAATCAAGCATATCAGGTACTAAGAGATAAGTAAAAAAATCTAATGGTATGAAAATTAAAAAAAGCAATAATACACCGTATAAGAGTTGAAATTTAAAATTTTTACGTGTTATCTTAAACAAATTAAGAAAACTTCTTGAAGGACTAATGTCAACATCTAAAATCAATATTTTTCTCTGTTTTTCCATTATAAAATATGATATGTAAAGAAATAAAGGTATAGCAACGACTATAATGGTGGCCCTTACTAAATAATAAAGAGGTTCAAAAATCACAGAACTGCTATCAATCAGAAATGGCAACAGAAAAGTAGGAATTAACATGAAAATAAAAATGCCAAGAAAGATTATCAATACTTCAAATAGAAAATAAAATCGTTGCTTTAATATCGTTTTTAGAGGACTTTCACGTCTTCCCATAATTAATATTTACCTACATGTTTTATGAATAAAAGATAGTTATATCGAAATATTTTAAATTTTTTTATTTGTATTGCCCAAAAAAGATTTTAATTCATTTCTCGTTGGAATTCCGTTTCTCGCACCCAATTTTTGTATACATTTGCCAGCTACAAAATTACCAATTTTTACGTTATTTCTTAGGTGTTCGAATTTTAGGTTTAAATTTTTAACGAAACCATAAATGAAACCTGAAGAAAAAGCGTCACCAGCTCCAGTCGTATCAATTACTCTTTCTAATTTTAACGGGTGTATAAGTTCACCGTGCGTGGTAGTTAATAAGAATGCCCCTTTATCGCCAAGTGTAATAACAATAACTTTTATACCTAAAGCAAATAATGAAACTGATCTTTCTCTAATTGAATCTTCACTTAAATCATTTTCTTTGAAATAAAAAAGAGTTTTAAATTCATTTTGAGAGAGTATTAATATATCGATGTTCTCTAATAAGTTATTGATGTAGTCGAAACCTTGGTCTATGATCAACATACCGGGGTTCAGAATCACTGGTATATTAAGGTTTTTACCAATTTTTGCTGCATGTAATAAGGGTACTATATTTTTTAAACTGCTTAAAAAGATTAATTTTGTATTTTTGAGTTCTTTTGTTGATACATCTTTTTTTGAGAGATAGTTAGCAGCCCCACTATTAGCGTATATTCTTCTTTCCCCCTTTTGATTTAAGGCTACATATGCAGATCCTGTTGTATAATCTTTAGAATACTTAATTAATCTCGTATCTACAGAGACTTCTTTAAAATCGTTGACTATTTTCTCGCTGAAAGTATCTTTTTCCCCTAGTTTACCAATAAAAGCGGTCGATAAGCCAAATTTTGCGCAAACGTAAGCCGTATTCGCTGCAGCCCCACCAGATAAAATTGTTAAATTTGATACAAATACTTCATCATCATCAAATGGGTGTCTTACTACTTGAGCTATCATGTCAACAAGAGCAGCCCCAATACAAATTACATCAAAAATTTTGACCACTTCGCTCCTAAATTATGTCTTTTTGATTGTAACTAAAGGATCCAAATTCAGACTTTATT
>JAHLWV010000303.1 GCA_019057735.1 Promethearchaeota archaeon
ATTCTTATATATCAAACTTTTAAAGTGTCGAAAAATCCTTAATAGTTGAAAATTCTATAGTTTATCCTCTTTTCCAATATGTATTTAAATACATTTTACTATATAGTATCATAGAAAATGTCAGATATTATCGAAAGTAATCCAGAAATACTAGGCGGAAAGCCTGTTATAAAAGGCACTAGAATTCCCGTTGCTTTAATCTACGAGCTAATCGGATTGAATTATTCTATAGCAGAAATTCTAAAGGAATATCCCCATTTAGATTCAAAAATAATTTTGACACTCCTTAAGATTGGAAAGGATGCGAATGAAAATCTTATGGATGTGGATCTCGACGACATTATAAGTAAAGAGGTTTAATTCTTGATTTTTCTTCTTGATGAGAACGTCCTAATTTCTGTTAAAGATATAATTCATGACCTTGGTTTTGATGTTTTCACCTTACATATTTCCATATGCTTGGTATAAAGAATGGTGATGTAGCAAAACTGGTTTTAAAAGAAAAAGCTATTATTATCACCTTGGATTCTGACTTTCTACAATTGAATAAAGACCTTCAGAAAAAACCCCGTATTATATATATCAAAATTCATCCAAGAGATCCAAAAAAAATCAGAGAACTACTCTTTAACGGATTAAAAGAATATATCTCTAAGCTAAAAGTTGCATGTAAGCTAATAATTACTGAAGATAATATGATTTTTGAAGAAATTAAGTAAACTAAATTCTAATTCTTATAAACAATAACCGTTTCACGATCAAATATCAGAGAAAGTATCGAAAATTGATTTTTACTGCACAATTACTCCCATCTCCTCATCCTCACTTTCAATTTTATTTGCTTCCTTCATATCATTCATTAAATTAAAAGTTTTAGCGTGAACTTTTTGAAGCAAGATATTATGTGACATTGAATAATTTTTCCCAAATAGTTGAGAATAATTTCACTAGAGAACTTCAACGATTTTATAATTTATCGATGATTATAAATTTGCATTAGGATATAATGTTAAATATCTTTCCTTTCAGATATGCCTTCCTTCTAATATTTTGATCTTTTCTGTTAAGTTTTTAAACCTATTAGATTCAATTCGATAAGTCATATCTTTCCAAATTGATCGGAAGTGATAAAAATATTCTGAAATATCAAGAGGATTGCCATATAATACGCTGTAATTGTTAATAATTTCCATTTTGATAAAAAGCGGTAGAAGTTCAAAAATTTTGATGTCATATTTTTCAGAAAATTCCCCGAGATATTTCTTCCGAATAGCAATATTTTCTTTTTTGTCCTGTATTTGAGAAATAATCGCAATGTCAATATCTGACCTCTGAGGTATAAAATAGTTTGAGAGATAGCTTCCGTAAACTACAACCCAAAATTTATCTAACTTCTCAAGATCTTCTTTTAAATCATTTAGATAACTCAATTCGTTCATTAATTACTTTCTCCACTTGCTTTGCGAATTCTTTAAGCATTTTTACAAAATTTTCTTTTTCATTTATAATTTGTTCTTCGTCAATTTTGTTATAACGATGTACTAAAACATTTCTGACACCATTCAAGCGACGCAAATTTCTTAAGAGTTCTTTCTTAAATAAGTCTAAATCCTCTAACTCATCAATATTTGAATAATCATCTTTAACTGTGATACCTAAATCCTTACATAACATCGCAATTATGTCCATAGCAGCATCAATGGAAACCTGAAGTCGATAGAATAAAGCATCTACAAAAAATATATTTTCTTCGATGTTATCCGGTAAATAAGAGAGTTTATCAATAATAAATTCAAGTTTGCGGTTATACTGTTCCTTTCTTTTCATTTTAATTCCTAATATCTAATTTGTGTTTACTAACAAAATAAAGACCCTTTTTGTAGAAAAGAATGATTAAGAAATTTAATATTAAGTCTATAAATTCGAACTCTTTAAAGAATTAGTATCAATAAAAATTAATAAATGAGATGGAATTCTTGTGGGATTGATTTCGGATTTTGTTCTAATTTTGAGTCTTGGGACTCAGGACCTAAGATATATATATATTAATCATTTTTACTCAACTTCCAATCCATATTTCATAATTAGCGACTTCTTCTTCGTTTACAATCTGAGTGGGATGACCCCCATGAGCTTTATCAAACATCAGTAAGGCTCTACTATTATTAAAATCATTCTCAAGGATAGCTATGTATTGTTTACATTTAAAACATAATTTAACTCTCACGAGGCTCACCTCTTATAAAAAAAATAGAACCACTATACAGTTAATAATTTCTCTATTTAACTTTTGCCATAAATATAATAATCACAAATCCTAGAAAAACACTATACTCATCCTTTTGGAGATTGTGTCGGAGTTTTAAATGTGAAATTGGAAAAATTATTTCAAAATTCCTAATCTATAATTCGATTGAGCACCATCTCAAGGGTTCCGTTTGATTTCTTCGTGCCTATGACAAATTGCTTGGATTTTCCTTTTAGAACGGGATATTGGACGTAGACATCGATGGGAAACTTGTGTTTTTCGGCTCTTTCCAGGTTTCCTTCACTTGGAATCAAATTTCTTTCAGTAAGTTGGAGATAATATACGCTTGCACTACTATTGCACTTTGGACATCCCGGAATATAATTGGAACTAATAAAAACGACGGGATCCTCGAAATTAGGCAGATTTATGTTAAAATACTCGCGCAGCTCTCCCATTGCGATTATTTCCATATAAGGTGATAAATCAAAGTAGAAATTTTAACTTGCAGTTTTTGTTTTAGAAAAAGTTAATAATTAATTTACAATTCCTAAAACGATAAAGGGGATTATAGATGACTGAAGAAAACTTACAATCTAAACCTGCTAAAAAGGGGAATATTGGTGGTATAAACATCTTAAATGTGAGAGAACCTATTTTCAAAGAGCCATTAGAGGATGTTCATACTGCAGCTCTTCCAATTGCAGGATGTGCGTGGATCAACACTAAAAATGGAGTTGTTTTAATTGACACATTAATCCATCCAAAGACGGCTGAAAAAGTGATGGAAAGAATTCAAGGAAAAATTAAATATATCATATATACCCATGGACATTACGATCATGTAAGCGGAACGCAAGCTTTTTTGAAAGATAAACCCGAAGTTATTGCCAGTAAATACTTGCCCGATCGACTTGATCGGTATGAAATGTTAGCGCCATACCGTTCTCGCATTTCCGCAATGCAATTTAACATCCCTGAAAGCTCTAGACCATTAAGAAAGACTGTCCGACCTACCCAGACTTTCTTAGGGGATATGACATTCAAACTGGGAGGGAAAACGTTCGAGCTCCACACAGCAATCGCAGAAACCGACGATGTTTGTTGGGTTTATGTTCCCGAGCTTAAAGCCGCTTTTATAGGAGATTTAATAA
The DNA here is from genome assembly GCA_019057735.1 of Promethearchaeota archaeon. The sequence continues at coordinate 3,403 of JAHLWV010000303.1, forward strand.
TAGGAAAGCAATTTCCGAATGTCGGTAATCCGTGGAAACCAACTAGATTCGCATTAAGTTGGGCTAAAGAGCTAGAGCGGGTTAGAGCACTAGAACCTGAGCATATTTTTTGTAATGGTGCTGCTACCCATTTTAAAGGCAAAAAGGCTAGAGAGGCATTAGACGCAAATATCGAAGTCATTCGGTCGATGCACGATCAAGTAGTAGAGTATATCAATCAAGATATGCATATCACGGAAATGATCCACGCTGTTAAAATTCCGGAACATCTCAAAAAAAGTCCATATTTAAGAACATTCTACTCGAGACCTGAATTTTTTGTGTTTAATGTGTATAGATGGTATCACGGATATTTTGACCATAATCCTGCTCATTTACTTCCACGACCTGAGAGAGAAGTAATGGGTGAAATTTTTGGACTTATTGGAGATTCAGAAAAAATTATTAAAAGAGCGGAAGAACTTCTTAGT
>JAHLWV010000304.1 GCA_019057735.1 Promethearchaeota archaeon
TCGGGATCTACTTCTCGTGTGAAGATCGCAGTTGCTAAACCCATTCCTCCGATTAAAGATATTTCATCTTCATTAGTGTAATCTTCATGTTCAATGTTTTTTGTTTCTAAATCTATTCTTAAAATTTTTGCGATTTTTATCACCAATTTTTGCTTTACTTTAATTATAATTAGTTCCATCTACATGTTATTTATAGATTTTCTTCGTGATTATGATGAGTTCATAAATATTGGTCCATAATCAAATATATTTCTTTTTTTGCTCTAATTTTTATATTATCAAAATAACTTTTACATAACATTTAAATAAAAAAACTTATATATGTAACACAAGCATATCTTAATTAATTTAAAAAGATGTAAGTATAACAATTAATTCTTTAAAAAGGTGATATTGTTTGACAACTATTGCAGAAAAATTAATAAAAGAGTTAAAAACAAAGGCTTTAACAATTCTTCAATTAAGTGAAATAATAGGGATTGAAGAACCTAAAATAAGGACTACAATTAATAGATTAAAAGAAAAAACCATAGTACAAGAGACAGGAATGTTTTTAGACAGATATAAAATATATAAACTCTCAGACAAATTGCTAAATGCATCTTTCGTAATGAGAATGATAAAGAAGCTTGATGGCGTAAAAGCTGTCATTCTTATAAGTAGCGTTGATGGTGCACCAATAAGTAGTATACTTCCGGAAGGAAGTATTGAATCACGTTATGCAGCAATGACTGTAGCTATGTTTAGTTTAATGGAAAGAGCATGCAAAGATACTAATAAAGGAAAATTTAAATTTTGCCATATTGAAGGAGAAGATGGAAAACTCCTTATCATTTCCTTTAATAAAGGGTTAATTTTGTCGATTTCATTCGATTCAACAGTAAATCATGACCTGATTTTGACATCTTATATTAAAATTATTGATTTGATAGGTAATTCTTTATCTGATTTAATTCAATAGAGTTTTATTTGTTAAGGAAAAAAAAAGATTTCAGAAATTTTGATAAAAAAACATTAAGATTTTCGATTTTAGCATTAAAAATTTTTGTCTTTATTAATCCAGTCTGGAAACCACTTATAATATTCAAGTGGTTTCGCCTTTTTTTGACCTTCATACGTTGCTTTTATAAGTTTAATATTTCCTTTTTTGCCTCTGTATAATGCAATTAAACCTTTTTCCTCTAACTCTAGTAAAGTGTCCTTAATTTTTTTTTCTTCAACATCTTCTTATAATTCTTGGAAAGTTAAATAAAACCCTGGATTTACTTTTGTGCCAATCTTTTCTTAATACTTTGTTCGTAAATCATATTATTAGGATTGGCATAACAGTAAAGACACCCATGATAACATTCCCAACTTTTGTCATATCCTCCGATGTCTCGGCTTTTAGTGCACCCACAAGTTTCTCGTTGTCCAGAATCTTTAGCGAGAGAAAGTTTGATATTCCACAATTTATTAAGGTAATTACCATCAACACAATGAGCTTGAAATATTTGGTGTATTTTTAATAAATCAGGATTACAACAAGCATAAATCTTAATATTATACTGATTTGCGATTTTTATAAGTTCATTCGTTATTTTAATCATTTCTTTTACGTTTGGTTTATAATAATTAAATGAATATTTCTTCATTCGGTGCATTACTTTCGCATAGTAAGTAGCAAACGAAATGGTACATCTTTGTACCCCAGAATCAGCAAAATGTGATGCAATTTCTTTAAAATCACCAAGATTATTAACTAATATACCATCTTCTTTCCAAAAAACAATAGGATCAAATCGCCACATTATATGATCTGATGAAGTGATTTCAATTAATTCATCCAGTTGGGAAAAACTCTTTTCAAGAGAAGGTGCTAAAGGTTCGAGAACTTTCACAATAGAATTACGCGTGAAGTGAAAATAGACCGGTATCGCCTTATTTGAAAAAAGAGTAGAGGGTATGTATTTCGAGAAAATTTCCCATTTCTTTATAAAATTAAGAAAATTTTTCGACCATAATACAAATCCAGCTACATCACGCGGTTTAAGGGAGACTTGACTGACTTTCTTATTAAAAGGATTCCTAACACTAATTACTTCTTCTTCAATAGCCTTTTCAAGACGGTTCATATAAAAAGCAACACCATCTGTTCGACGACTAAAACTAATTACTTGCTTCATTTCATACTTCTATATTATCTAGTTAAATAAAGATTAATTTTTCTATTATTTTAATTTCTTAGATATTATTCAAATAAAATACATCAAGGTTCAAGACTCATTTATTTGGATACTTTCCTATTTTATCTAAATATGTTGTCCAATATTTAAATTCATGCTCAGAAACATCTCCCCGTATAGGGATCTCAAGACCATAAACATTTTTAATAAATCGTTCAATAACACTATGAGAAAGCCCTAAAAGCTTTGCTATTCTATATGTTGGCAAGATTTTCATAAGTTCTTCAAATTTTTCTTTAGGCAAAACTTTCAATAGCCACCTTCTTTGTGGAGTAATATAAAAAGATTCTAATGAAGCTCGTTTACGTTCCATAGAATTCTTCATTACTAACATCATTTTCTGAAATAACTGAGATCCTAAAGTAAGCCCATATAATTTTAGAACCTTAATTTTTCCCGTTTCATAATTAATCTTTTCTTTTTTATTAAGAAGAACTGTATTCTTAATTTCATAGTATTTTCTTACTTTTTCAAGAAAATCTCTATTTGCAGAACATATGTGAGGACTCACTTTAATCTTACCTTGAGGTGAGGTAAATTTACGCAATGATCCATCTCCATCATAAAATCCTAAAAGAAAAGCTAGCATTAGTTTTTCCTCTCTCAAATCGGGAAAAATGGGCATTTTAACTCGTTTTCCATTCTCTCCAACAATATCATAATCCATACCCCAATTTATTAAATGTTTAGGCATACTCCTTTCCCACTCTACATTTCCTGCTGAAAAACGAATTTCTGAATAATAATAAACATTTCCCTCATTATTAATGATTTTAAAATCTTTAATCAATTTTGTGTTAAGCCCTAGTGCTCTGCAAAATGCAACCACCCTTTCTCTATCTCCTGATTTTTGTCCAAGTCCAATGCGAAAATACTTTCCAGATTGTTTTCTATCAATAGCAATCCATCCATCAGCGAATAAAAATCCTAACCAATATGCTTTTTCAATAGTATTTATCTCTGAAAAATAATTCAAATCTAAATCTGGATGATAATTTTTTATTTGTGAATGTGGCGTAAGTTTAGGATTAATAATTTCTTTATAAAGATTAATGAAATTAATAATTTCATTTTCTACATTACTTAAATCTTTAATAATCTCTAAGTGCTGTTCTTTCATAAGCGAAAATTTCTTTTTCACAGAATTGCTCATTATATGTAATTTACTTACAGCAATAGGATTTTTAGCATATTCTTCCATCCTTAGAGTTGGAAGATAATGGGATGGTAAACCAAAAAATCTACTCATCCTGCGAAATGAAGTAAAATATGGGTTAAAAAGAAGAGCTATTTTATCATTAGATTGATTCTTCAGAATCTTACGGAGCTGATTTGTGAACCAAATGTTCCAATGTTCTATATCATTAATATCCTTAAAAGTCTTGATTTTTTTAATTTGAGATCATTCCTAATAGAATTAATTCTTATCAAGGTATATATATTATATTTCTTAATTTAAAATATAACACTCATAAGATTTATTACTATTTTATCCTTACCACACCCAACATTTTACATCTTCTGGTAATAATGATACTCTGGATACCTGCTTTCGATTGAACGGATTAATTACATCCACATAGCCGTTGTGAATTTTTTCCATTACCCAATCCATCAAGAACG
>JAHLWV010000305.1 GCA_019057735.1 Promethearchaeota archaeon
ATGCCAGATGAATTTGATTTTCATCAGTACAAATCTATGGACGAATATAGCAAAACAATGGAGGGATCAAAATATTTGCACGATTTATATTTAAAAGCGGTTAATCACCCTGTAAGGCGAGAAATTTTAGAAATTGTTAATAACACAAAGAAAATTTCCAAGAAAGAGCTTCTTAAAAAACTACTAGATTCTAATGTAATTAAAGACGAAAATCAGTTGATTTATAACATTGATTATTTACTCAAAGCTTTTTGTATAAATTCCATTAAAGAGGGTGATGACGGTGAAATTTTCTATGAAATTACTCAAAGCGGGAAAGTAGTAGAATATTTTGAATGACACTATGGTAAAATCTCTACCTAATCCATTTTAGCAGTTATAGTCGAGCATTAAAAAAGTTCCTATAAAAAAGTAATACTTTTTTCTTTACTGGAAAAAAGATCATTTTCAATTTGTTTTGTTAGTCTCCTAATTTTCATAACTTTTGAGGAAGCAAAGTACTCAAAATCGAAATCTACGACATCCCCTGCTTTTCTTTCAGGGATCGGCATGAGTCGAGCCGTCAGAGGTTTATTTAAATTTAAAGAAATCGTGCATAGATCTAGTAAAATATAAAATAGCTCTTTTTCTGTTATATCACCAGGTAACGGAACGCAATCTAATCCTGTTCCGCACATTGTTGCATATAGGAGTAAAGTATCCAAGTTAAAGTTGTTTTCGGATAAATTTTTCGCTATAGTATAATCTTCAAGAACAGAAGGCATAAAACCAGAGAATCCGATGACTTTCTTTTTTTTTGGAATAGCTTTTTTTATCAATGCTACGCCTATTAGCGATCCAGGAGCGCCAAAATATTCAAAATTCAATTTTTCGATGGCAGTCCCTATGCTTTTTTCTACTGTAGGATAGGGTGCTGGGGAAAAATCTATTCCTTTGAATTCGATATTGTATTTATTTGCAACATCCTCACAGATACTAACTAAATTGTCGTAAATTTCGTTGAATCTTATTGTTAATTTTTTATGTGCCTCCCCGATACTGTTTGAATCTTCGAAGACATTCACGACTTCATCTGCCATTTCCAAAGCCAGTCCAAATGAGGGATTTTCTGAAACATGATAAGCTGCAGGGAAAAAGGGAGTGTCGGGGGAAACATTGGAACTTACGCAAAAGTTCAAATTTTTGAATGGATCCGGAATGGACAATGATTTTATAATTTTGGCACTGGAACGGAGAGCAGATAAATTAATTCCGTTTTCTTTGGAGGCTACATGAACAGAAGTAAAGAACTTCTCTCTCCTCTTAACAAAGTTGGGAACTTCATTTAATAATAATTTCTCATATATACCGTATTTTTGTATTTGTTCGTCCGCCATTACAGCACAGGATGCAAAATAATCAAATTCATATTTTGATAAGATTCTTTCTGTAATTTCCAGCTGATCGTGGATTCTTGTAATGGTTTCATTTAAATTTTTAGAATAAAATTGCTGTTCGTAGGATAATATTGGCTGAGAGCACAATCTTTTAGTTTGTACTTCAATCTCTTTCTCGTTAAGTCTTTCAATAAGTTCATAATTGAGAGAGTAAAAATTTTGAAGATCGTGTTCCATTCTCTCTTCAAATTCTTTATCTTCTACTAAATACGGAATCTTGTTTCCAACGGTAATAGCTCGAACTTTCATAATTTTTCAATTAATAGCCTTAGAATTCTTACTTCTTTATAATTCATTTAATTTTACTTTTTTTTTCTCTTTTTTATATTCGTCAACATATGGTTTTTGAAATTCTCCCGGTTTTATAGGTCCTAATTTTTCAAGTTCAGTTTTAAAATCTGACACAACTTGTGCGAACTTTTCACCTTCTCCAGCAGAAATACTTTCTATCCTTACGCGATCTTCATTCAACCCTGCCTCACCGAGGATTTCTCTAATGCTTTCATATCTATTGGCTGCTTTTATAAAACCTGTATCATAGTGGCAATCTTGGGGGTAGCAACCTGCAATCAATACCCCATCTGCTCCATTGAAAAAAGCTTCAAATACTAACGATGGGTTTAACATTGCTGTACACATAACCCTTATTGATCTGACATTAGTCGGATAATTTATTTTGCTAGTTCCAGCCAAATCTGCCCCCATGTAGGAACACCAATTGCAAAGGAATGCTATAATTAATGGAAATTCAGATTTCTCACCCAGAATCGTATTAATTTGAGCGCTTATCTGTTTTTTAGTAAAGCCAGGAATATATAGAGCATCAGTATGGCACATTGCTGCACATGCCCCACATCCCGTACAATTCGCATTAGTGATATTTAATTTATCGTTTTCTATTTTTAATGCGTTAAACATACATATATTCTCACAAAGTCTGCATAAATCACATTCCTCGGAGTTAAAGTATACGATATGAGGATCTAGTTCGATGTGCTCTTTGGACATTAATGCAATCGCTTTTGCTGCCGCACTTTCTGCGTGAGCTATACTATTGGGAATGTCTTTAGGTCCTTGAATAGCTCCTGCTAAAAATATTCCACTCACGGAAGTTTCAGAAGGTCTTATCTTAAGATGCTTTTCTAATAAAAATCCATAGGTATCTTGAGAAATGTTAAGTAATTGACTTAATTCTTCTGTATTTTCAGCAGGTTCAATTCCAATGGCCAAAACGACGAGGTCAGCCTTATTTTCAAAAAGGCTATCATCTATTACATCTTCACCACGAATTAATAATTCACCAGTCTCAGATAAGTCATCTTTAATAACAGCAGATATATTGCTCTTTATAAATCTAATACCAAAAACTTCTTGGGAGCGATTATAGAATTCCTCACAGTTTTTTCCCATAGCTCGTATATCGTTATAATAGATATTAATTTCAGTCTTGGGATGCTCCTTCTTTAGCAATACGGCTTGCTTAATTGAAACATTACAACAAACTTGACTACAATAATCGTGGTGAATCGCTCTATTTCGTGAACCTACACATAGAATAAATGAAACTCTTGTAGGTATCTCACCATTAGACGGTCTCACGATCTTTCCGTGCGTCGGTCCATCGTTATTTAGCAATCGTTCAACCTGCATGGTTGTAACTACATCCAAGTATTTTTGGTAATTAAATTCACCAAGCAAACTAGGATCAAATGTTTTCAACCCTGTTGCCGTTATTATGGTTCCAACTTCAAATTCGATATTTTCGGGGGTTTGTTCGAAATCAATTGCGTCGCGATCACAAGCTTGGGCACACGCTTTACATCCAATGCAATACTCCTCTAATATGTTTGGAATGAGAGGAATCGCTTGAGGATAAACTACATCTATCGCTTTTCTAGGAAAGAATGTGTCTTCAACATCAATTGGACAAACATCTCTACATAAATTGAAGCAACCAACGCAAGTCTCTTCGTTAACAAAACGGGGCTGTTTCTTAACTCTTACAGTGAAGTTTCCAACATATCCATCAACATTTTCTATGATACTATGAGTCAATAACTCAATATTCGGATGATCTTTAACTTCTAACATCAGTGGTCCGAGAATACATATGGAACAATCTAGCGTAGGAAAGGTCTTGTCGAAAAGAGCCATTTTGCCTCCAATTGTTAAGTCTCTTTCCACTAAGTAAACCTTGTAGCCTGCATCTGCTATAACTATCGAAGCTTTAATCCCAGCAATTCCACCCCCGATAATTAAAGCTGAAGGATTGACTTTTGCTCGTTGAACCTCTAATGGTTCGAGAAGTTTTACTTGTTCTATTGCCATATTAATTTGATCGATTGCTTTCGTTGTAGCTTTCTCAGGACTATCGTCATGTACCCACGAATTTTGTTC
>JAHLWV010000306.1 GCA_019057735.1 Promethearchaeota archaeon
ATCTCGATAAAACTATCTATTTGGTTTGTTATCTGAACTTCGTTAAATTTGCGAGCATCGTTTTGATCCGCAGTTATAATCAAGCAAGGAATATCGTAATCGTCCATTAGGTGCTTCTTTAGATCGTACATCCCACACGTGTTCGGACGACAAGACAAATTCTCGTGCATAATTACTCCATCAACCTTCCATTCCTTTACGGTTTCGGCGAATTTTTTTATTCTGGTTTCAAGATCATAGACGTACCAAAAACTCATCATTAGTTCTGACATTGCTTCTATTGGTTTATTGAGAACCATCTCTTTTGTAACATTAGGATTCATGTATTTGCTAAATGCATATGTGTAGGGTTCGTAAACAATGATGGCTCCATACTTCTCCAATTTACTGAAGTATTTCAAATTATACCAAAAAGGTATCCCTTCAAAAAGAAGTCTATATTTTTCATTTTCCAAAGCACCGATGCCATTATCAACGCGTTCCTTTGCTTCTCTATACATTCTCTTATATAATTTTATGGGAGCCTTCAATCCGGGCATGCAAAAGAGGGGAAACAGCCCCCCAAAGGTGTCTCTCGTCGAAATCGGGCAGGGAACTTCCTTTCTTAAATTATAAATATCTTGCCAGACCATGCTTAGATTCCATGAATTTTCAGTTACTTCTCTCGCTCTTTCCTCATCATATTCGTGTCCTGTAATCTCTTGCATGAAATCTATAAATTCGTACAATTGCTCTGAAATATATTTTTTAAAGTAATTTAGTTGCCTATTGTTTGTATTACTTACGACATGTGGAACATCAATAGTAAAGTGAGGGACACGCATTCTTTCAGCCTGAACTTGAAACCAGTTCACATGTGTGTCACAGATAACATCAGTTGAAAGCATAAATGTGGGCTTACGGGTACCACCCTCTATCATGCCCGCATTACTTGCCACGGCCCCGATATTAGTCTTAAAATAAGAACATAAATCATATGAAAATCCTTGTGTTTCAGCAATTTCTATGAAATTTTGAGAAAATTTCTGAGCAGCACTCACAGTGGCACTATTTTCTGGAAGCATTGGTTGTATGTCCATTGAATATAGCATTTCGACGGGACTGCCTGAAGTAGCCCACGCAGTCGGTTTTTCATCTCTATATGCTTGTTCAATCGCTAAAAAATGTCTACCCATTATATTTTTTAACCCTTGGGTGGCTTTCAACATTTTATTGTGTGTTTTTTCAGCTTTTGACATGTAATCACCTCTATATTATTTCAGCAAAAGCTGAAAATCTGGTGGACAATTGTTTATATGATTCTCTGTTATATGTTACTTCCACAAATAAATATGGAATTTCGAGTTCTTTAAATTTTTTTTTTAAATATGGATGATCGTATAAAACTGGCTCGCAAAATTTCTGAGCGATATTAATAACGCCATCAACTTTATAATCAGTTGCCAATTTCCTCAGAACTTCAAATCTTTTATAGGATGGAAACTTTGTAGAATGTATTGGTTTGTTCATGTGGTATTTTGCTATTGCTTCTATTGGATCTCCGGTTTCTTCAACAGATTCCCAAAAATATTTAGTGCCAACACCGAGATCGTCAATTATTACTTGAAATCCTAAACTTTCAATATATCTAATAAACTCTGTGTCATCAAGATCTGAGCCAGTCAATAATATCTTTTTGTAACTTTTTTTTGAAAAAGGTTGCCTCTCCCTTAGTTCTTCCTGTTTAGCCTTTAGAATATCTATTGCGTCGTCCTTATTTGAACATTGAACATTTTTAACTATCCCATGGAATTCTGAGCCGGATAAAACCATTTGTTTCCTATAATTTGAAATTTCCCTCAACAATTTACGAATAGTATTCATTTTTTTTATACTCTCTCGCAGACGCTCTTTAGTTATCTTGACATTGAAGTGTTCCTCAAGTTGAATTATGAGCTCATTAATGTCGTTTATGAAGAAGTTTAAAGCTGCTGAATCTAATTTTCTTGGAGAGTTTAGAAAATACATAAAATCAATATCAACACACTCTTTCCATATATCGAATTCGCGATTCGTGCGATCACATCCATGAGTAGTTATAATCCCAACAACATCATTATTAAGCCCCCTAATAGCAAGTTCTAATAAGTTTCTAGTCCATACACAGTGAGTAGGAGGAATATGCTCATTTGCGCGGTTGGGTTCTATCTCAGGATCTCCAAACAACCTGTATGGAGTGAATCCAGCTGCGAGTATAATTTCTTCTGGCGTATCAACACCTGAATCAAAAATCCCTATTTTCTTCATTTTTTTCATGAAAATTATTTGATCAATTATTCTACTATTGCTACTAAATCCTTATGAATACTAAAATATTTATATTTTCATTCGTTTTATCTCATATTCTGTGTAATTTTAGTGAGTGTTATCTATGAGCCAACCGACAATCTCAAGAACTTTAAGTAAAGCGATATTGAAACCGAAAGTGCGAATCAAATTAAAGATTTGGAATACTTACTTGACTGGTAAGTTAGTCCAGTTTGATGGATACATGAATTTAATTGTAGAAAACGCGAAAGAAATTTATTTTGGTCGCGGTGGAAAAAGAAGCAAAGATATTGGAACCGTGTTGATCAGAGGTGCTTCAATAATATTCATTGGACAAGATAGAGAGAAAATAATGTTCGCTGAAAATGAAAAGGAAACTGAAGAAGAATCACATGATAAATTAATGCATCGAAAAGAGTCTGAATTTTAGTTAAAACAATAATAGGTGGCAAAAGTGGGAAAAGGAACTCCAAGTAAAGGAAAGAAGAATAAAGCAGCAAGTCATAAAACATGTAGAAGATGTGGAAGGCATAGTTATCACAGGAGTAAAAGGTTCTGTGCTCAATGTGGATACGGTAGAACTGCCAAAATGCGTCAACCAAGTTGGAGGACTAGATATCGGGCTTTTAACAAGACTAAAGGCTTCCACGCTTAGGTAACCTTTCATAATTGTTTTTAAATCTAATTATTATTTCGCTAATCAAAATCCTTAGGAAATTAAAAGGAATACATATTTTTATATAATATTCAATTACTTCGTTATATTAATTCACTTTTTTTCATATACTATAAACCTCAATAAAATGATTGAAGCACTAAAAAATAACCTTATAACAAAGGAATTAGATAAATTAGATTTAATTAACGGAATAAGTGGCACTGCTATTGTAAATCGAAATGGATTGATTATAATTTCTAGATTACCAAGGCATATAGACAATCGTAAATTTGGTGCTATGGCAGCTACCATGTTTGAGGGAATGGAAACTGCGGTATCAGCCTTCAAAGATAATGTAGTTAATTTAACTGTAGAATTTGATGAGGAACAATTAATTATCTATGCAATCAATAAAGAATTAATCTTTATTACTTTACTTGAGTTGAGAATTGACTTGGGAATAATTTTAATTGAGGTAGAAGAACTTATAAAATTTATTCAAAAATTTTTAGAGGTTGAATGAAAATTCTAACTGAATCACAGAAAAAAAGATATTCTAGGCAAATTTTGTCCCCATCCATAGGTGAAGAAGGTCAAGAAAAGCTTTCAAAAATTAGAGTCTTACAAATAGGTGCAGGTGGATTAGGATCCCCTTTTGCACTTTATATTGTAGCGGCAGGTATTAAAGAATTAACAATCTTGGATAATGACACGATATCAATTTCCAATCTTCAAAGGCAAATTTTATATAAGGAATCTCAAATTGGAAGAGAAAAAGTGCTTGCTGCTAAGGAAAGTTTAGCTACATTTAATTCTGAAGTTGAAATTAATACTTATAATGAATATGTAGATGAAAATTCTAT
>JAHLWV010000307.1 GCA_019057735.1 Promethearchaeota archaeon
AATTTGGCATTTAACTTATTCTTATGACTACATATATATTTTATCTACTTATTTAATAATTTATATGTATACTTTTTAGTATTTTTAAATATTGAAAATTTATGTCAAGTCGCGAAGGTACGCCCAAATTTCCAGATTCCTACATCGGTGATAAATCAGTAGAATACGATAATTCAACGTGGATGGAAAGAAATCAAAAAAAGACAACTTTATTATGTTTACAATATTTACGCGATGATAAATTGGATCATCTAGGTAATTACGACGTATTAGATGGTAATCATTACATTATTGTGGATTTAGGTTGTGGCTCAGGCTTTTCTTCAGAAATTTTAGTGGATAGTAGCCATAGTTGCCATCGAGTTATTGGTATCGATATTCTAATCGATATGCTCTCGAAAGCAAAAACTAAAAAAAAAATATTAGAAAATAAAAAAAATCTAGAGCTTATATTAGCTGATATTAATTATTTACCATTACGAAGGGCTTCAATTAACCATATTGTTTCAGTTTCTGCTTACAATTTTATAATCTATGGAAAAGAAACAAATAGAGATAAATTTACAACGGTTAATAATACAGCAATGTTTTTGAAAAAAATATTGAAACCAAAAGGAAGAATTATAATCGAATTTTACCCAAAAGACGAAAAGGAATTAGAATTATTTGCGTCTTCCTTTAATAATAATGGTTTTGATGGATTTATGATTAAAAAAAATCCTGTTCAAAAAGCGGGCCAGACTTTCTTATTATTAAAAAAGAGGTGAGAAGATATAGGAACTTGCATATTTTGTGGAAAAACAGGCAAGTTTATCTCTGATGTGCTTCAAGTATGTCGAGATTGCATTCTAAACAAAAATTGGGAGGTCGTTAAACCACATATTTTAGCCGTTCATAAACAAGTTAGAAATTTAGTAGATTTGCCGTCCAAACCTCCAAAAGCAGATGATATGGATGCTAAATTAAAATGTAACCTTTGTATTAACGAATGTGTTCTTTCTAAAAATGATTTAAGCTATTGTGGGTTGCGAAATATACCGAAAAGTCAAAGTGGGGAATTACCTTTACCTTCTAGATCAAGAGGTTATATTCACGGGTACCTTGATCGAATACCAACTAATTGCTGTAATGCATGGTTTTGTAGCGCGGAAGATAATACATACTCTTACGCTGCGTTTCTTTATGGATGTTCGTATAACTGTTTAAGCTGTCAAAACTCGTCTCATAAGTTTTTTTCAAAGAAGTATCTATTCGACGCTGAATTTTTAGCAAAACAAATAGTTAAAAATAAGAAAATCACATGTTTATGTTATTTCGGCGGTACTCCAGAAGTCCAACTACCATTTTCTATTAATTTAGCAGAACTAATTATACAAAAAATTGAAAAACAAGATAAAAAGAGAAAATTCAGGATATGTTGGGAATTTAATGGAAGTGGAAGACAAGATTTAGTAGAAAAATGCATGAGACTCGCAATAAAAACAGGTGGTAATATTAAGTTCGACTTAAAAACATTCAATGAAAAACTCAATATAGCTTTATGTGGTGTCAGTAATAGTAGAACCCTTGAAAATTTCAAATACCTTGCGGAAATTTTTTTTAATACACGGGGAAAATACATGCCAGAAATGAGCGCATGTACTTTAATGGTTTCTGGCTATACAAATCACAAAGAAGTGGAACTAATTGCGAGATTTATTAGTAAGATAAATCCTGAGATTCCCTATAGCCTTTTAGTGTTTCATGGTGATTACCAAATGAAGGATTTACCTATTACTCCAATAAAACAAGCAGAAAAATGTATTGAAACAGCTAAAAAATATTTAAAACATGTGCATTTAGGGAATAAATTTCTGTTAGGATTTTCTTGATTAAAATCAATTTCTTGTTATTTAAGAAGAAATTGCTTTTTACAGATTTAAATTATATTTACCATTTCTAAATGTAATAATATTAGATTTTAATAGATCGTCAACGAAAAAGGTAAGCGAAGTTTCAAGTTTTCTATGTTCAACGTTATTCCCACAAATCCATAAATTCTCCAATCTATTATCCAAAGGATCAAAATTAATATGATGAACTAAACAATCTGATTTTAAGTATTTACCATCGATAAGATACTTTTTTGACCAATCTAATTCGGGATGTTCTGTTAAATATCGTTCTAAAATATAGCGATGCTCGTACATCCATCCCTTATTATTCCTTGCTATAGGATTTCCGTAACTTTCTGGTACTCTCATCCAAACTCGACCACTATCAGATATACGCTTCCCAAAGCCTCTCCTCTCATTTTCCATATCAATATTATGTTTAACTTTAGACCAATAATAGATTATACCTCTATCAACGCCGCAAAGCTTAGCAAGTCTCCTTTGTGTTAGGTTGTAATTTTCATCATGAACAAGTCGAACAACCCATTCTTTGTGTAAATATAAGGGATTTTCGTCCGAACAATCTAAACAAGGATCTAGCAATATTTCTTTTTCTGAAGGTTGATTTTCATGAATTTTGACAAACCAATCGTCAGAAATCTCTTTCCAATTAATTTTTTTAATTACTTCTTTTACCAAGTTTATATCTTTATAGGGATTAATAGATATTGGTTTTAAAATTTCTTTAATCTTTGATGAACTTAATTTTCTGCAATCGAAATTAGTATTTAAGTAATACTTCTTATTTTTAAATTCTATTTGATTCAATTTAATTAAATCTCTAAAACATTCATTTAATGTTCTCTCTACTTTTTTATGGTTCTTAATATTCTCATATAACCATAAATTTTCCAACCGATTATCAGATTTCTTAAAGTTAATATGATGAACATTAGTACCTTTTCTCAAATATTTTCCATTAATTAGATATTTTTTTGACCATTCTAGTTCGGGATTTTCTGATAAATATTTTTCCATTACAACAACATGTTCAAATCGAACATTTCTACCTTTTAGAGGTACTAATTCGGGGTGTAAATATCCTTTAGGCATATATAATTTCATGTATCCTCTTTCATCAATCCATCTTCCATTTGTCCAGTCTTTTGCGGGAATACCATGTATTTTCCGCCAATTTTGTATTGTAGTAAGATGCACTCTGCATACTTCACTTATCAATTGGTCAGTTAAATTCAATTTTTTATTAGTATAAACAGTTTCTATCCAATTTTTATGTTTGTATAAAGGATTTGTTCTTGAGCAATCTTGATTAGGATTTAATTGAATCTTATAAGCAGGATATTGATTTTTTCGTTGTTGTATTGTCCAATCTTTAGCAACCTTATCCCATTCTATATTTCTAATTTCTTCTCTTAATTTTTGTATATCAGAAGTTTTATTTTTCGTTTTTTCATATATAATAATTTCTTCATCTCTTTCGATATTATCTTGAAGTAATTGATTTGCATTATCTTTAGGATCTTGTTCACAATTATCAAAACCTTTAAAAAAATCTTCAATATCCTCATTAGGATTCCATTTTTCATATTCTACAAATGGATCTTCAGTCTCTTCACTTGGTTCCCAATCATCCTCAAAATTTTCCAATTTAATTTCCTTACCTTCAACCTCATCCACTTGTTTATTTATATCACGAGAATCTCTTTCATCTTCCCTGTCACTACCATATTCACTCATATTTATATCAAAATTATAATTTTTTTCTTTTTAATATAAATTAAATTGGATGTATTTAACAAAAGACAGAGAATTACATTTGTGATAACAAACATTTTAAAATAAGGCAAGGGAATACTTTACAAGTTATACGGAGATTATCAAATGAAGGATCTACCAATTACTCCAAGAAGACAGGCAATTAAATGCTTAG
>JAHLWV010000046.1 GCA_019057735.1 Promethearchaeota archaeon
ACTCAAAATATAAGTATAAAAAATGCATAAAAAAAATATTGATATATAATATGAGAAGAAAATAATATTATGGAAAATCAAGAAGAATTACAGGAAGAAGAAAGGATTAAGATTGTTCGAACCACTTCTGCCTTTGATTGTGGTGGGCGGTGTCCACTTAGAGTTCATGTAGAAGATGGAAAAATAACAAGAATTGAAACCGATGATTATGAAGTTAAAGGAGAACAGCTTAGAGCATGTTTAAGATGTCGAGCTCTTCGACAATATGTATATCATCCTAATCGATTGAAATTTCCCTTAAAACGAGATGGTCCAAAAGGTTCTGGAAAATTTAAGAGAATATCTTGGGATGAGGCTTTAACTGAAGTTGCTGATAAACTGAAGGAAGTCAAAGAAAAATACGGTAATTCAAGCATATTTTTAGCAACAGGAGGAGGATATCAAGCAGCTTTTCACGATGGGATGCTATCAATGATGAGGTTGTTTACTCAGTTTGGAGGTTATTCAACACATTATGGAAATATATCCTCTGAAGGCGCTATATATGCTACTCAATCAATGTATAAATCTCCATTTGTAGGACACAGTCGTGAAGATCTATTAAATTCAAAACTCATAATAATGTGGGGATGGGATCCAGCAAGAATGATTTCTGGAACAGATACGATTTTCAACCTCATCAAAGCTAAAGAAAAAGGAATAAAAATTGTAAGCATTGATCCTAGATATACTGATTCTGCTGTAATTCTGGCGGATCAATGGATACCAATTATCCCTGGAACCGATGTAGCTATGATGGTAGCTATGGTATATGTAATAATCAAAGAAAATTTACATGATCAAGAGTTCCTGGACAAATACACAGTAGGGTTTGATAAATTCAAAGCTTATGTATTGGGAGATGAAGATGGCACCCCAAAAACCCCTGAATGGGCAGAAAAAATAACTTCTGTTCCAGCCCAAATTATTATTGATCTTGCAATAGAATATGGAAAAACTAAACCTGCAGCCCTTATGGATTGTCAAGGTCCAGCAAGATCTGCTGTAGGTGAGTTATATAATCGTGCAGCTATTACTTTAACAGCTATGACAGGAAATATTGGAGTTCATGGAGGGAGCGCTGCAGGTGGGTTGATGGGCATTCCTTATGGTCATATGTTTTTCAGAGCTGGGATTCCCCCGCCAGAAAGAAATCCCGTTGAAGTAGGTTTGAAATCTGTGCGAGGTTCTATGGATCTGAATTTGAGGTTTCAAGCAAGGTGTCATACAAATAAGATGTTTGATGCGATATTGAAAGGCAAAGACGGTGGATATCCGTTTGATGTAAAGTTTGCCTATTTTGTAAATAATAACTTCTTAAATCAAGTGGGTAATGTTAATAAGTCTGTAAAAGCGTTGAAAAAGCTTGATTACATGGTTATTGCTGATTTATGGCTGACTCCTACGGCAAGATATGCAGATATAATTCTACCCGTTTCAAGTATTGCAGAAAGAAGTGATCTTACAAGGCCTTGGCCCTCTGGTCCGTATTTTACTATCGCTAATAAAGCAATAGAACCGCTTGGAGAGTGTAAATCTGATATAAGGATTGCTGAAGAATTAGCAGATAAATTAGGTGTTGATGAGTTTGTTAAATACCCAGATGAAGACAAAGCCTTAAAATTTATGCTTAAAATGACTGCTGATACCAGAAAAGAAATCAAAAACTATCGAAAATTTAAAGAAGATGGTATTCATAGAATAAAGTTTGAGGAACCTTACGTTGCTTTCAAGAAAGAAATTGAAGACCCTGAAAATAATCCCCTTGGAACACCATCTGGAAAGATTGAAATCTACTCTCAAAGAATTGCTGATCTTAACGATGCAGACAACCCTGCTGTCCCAAAATATATGGAACGATGGGAAGGTAGATATGATCCTCTATCCAAGAAATATCCTCTTCAAATGTTATCACCTCATCCAAAGAGTAGGATTCATTCAGAAATGTTTTTGGTTGAATGGCTTAAAGAGGTTGACCCACATATAGCATGGATAAACCCAATTGATGCTGAATCTAGAGGAATAAAAGATGGTGATGAAATCTTAGTTTATAATGATAGGGGAAAACTTACAATAAAAGCATGGCTTACTGAAAGAATTATTCCTGGAGTAATTAGCATTTTTGAAGGAGCGTGGTATGATCCAGATGAAAACGGAATTGATAGAGGAGGATGTGTTAACACTCTAACAAAAGATGCATATTCGCCGGGTGGAGCGTCTGCTTTGAAATCATGTTTAGTAGAAATGAAAGTATTTGATGGAGGTGCTTAATTTGCAAGTTGGTTTTTATTTTGATCAAACACGTTGTATAGGCTGTTCAACTTGTGCAGTTGCCTGTAAAGATTGGCATGACATACCTGCAGGCCCTGAAAAATGGATGACAATACTGTATAATGAAAGTGGTAAATTTCCTGATGTATTTGTCAGCTATCTTATTAGACCTTGTTTTCAATGTGAGGATCCTGTTTGTATACCTGTTTGTCCCGTGGAGGCAATTACTAAAAGAGAAGAAGATGGAATAGTAGTGGTCGATAGTGAGAAATGCATAGGAAAAGACGAATGTGGGTTTAAATGCTTAAAGGCATGCCCTTATGATGCCCCTCAATTTGGTCCTGAAAAAGAGGCGAAAATGAAAAAGTGTAATTATTGCGTAGATAGACATTTAGAAGGGAAATTGCCGATTTGCGTTGAATCTTGTCGAACTCATGCTCTCGATGTTGGTACCCTCGAAGAATTAAAAGGAAAATACGGTGATATAACAGAAACAGATAACTTCGTGTATTCTGAAAGAACCAAACCAGCAATTATTTTCAAACCAAAGAAAAACTAAAATTAATATAATCTAAATAACAGGAATAAGAATGTTTAAAGCAATGAATAAAAATTTAGATGTAAAATATAAAATTTAGATGAAAGAAAATGACCGAAACATTAGATCAAGAAACATATAAGAAATATAAAAGAACCGCTCAGATAATAAATGGAGCCGGCGGTACTCCTTTTCCTATTACGGATACCTTAATCACGATTTTAAGGCACATCGTACCTGATGAAGAGGATCTCGCTTTTATAAAATTTTTTAGAAGGAAGACATCGCAAACCATGGAACAGTTAAAGGAGAGTAGTAAATTATCTGAAGAGGAAATATTGCGAAATGTTGAGAAGTTAGCGAAAATAGGATTAATTTTTAACCAACCGAATAGACACGGTCTCATGGTATACAGATTGATGCCCTTCGTTGATGTAGGTGTTTTTGAATACACTTTTATGGGAAAATTGGAAGATACAGAGGAAAACAGAGAGTTAGCGCGACTTTTCCGCAAATTGACATCAGATGCGATAGGTAAATTAAAGAAAAATTATGACGTAATGCTAAGCTTCTTGAAAGATAGACCGGCTGTTGATAGAACCATACCTTTTACCGAAAATAAAACTACTGGAGCCGAAATAGAAATTATTGTAGATGAAACATTAGATATTCCTGAAGAGAAAATCTTACCGGTTCAAAAAGTAGAAGAACTTGTTGCGAAATTTGATGATATTGCTGTAGGTCACTGTTTTTGCCGCCACCATCACGATTTATTAGGGGATCCGTGCAAACAAACGGATATAAGAGAGAACTGCTTTACTTTCGGAAAATCCGCGCGATTTACCGCAGAACAAGGTTTTGCCAGATTGATCTCAAAGGAAGAAGCTTTGGATATCATAAGGAGATCGGATGAGGATGGATTAGTTCATAAAGCCTATCATCCCCATTTTGACACGACTAAGGATGAAACCAGTTTATGTATTTGCTGTAATTGTTGTTGCGGTCAAGCGGGAGGGTTTAATGTCAATGCGACAAATTATATTGCTCAAATTGATCAAGAGGTATGTACTGGGTGTGGTACTTGCGTTGAAAATTGTCATACGGGAACGATGCAATTAAATGACGATAATATAGCCGATGTGGGAGATTCTTGTATCGGGTGCGGCGTGTGTGCATATTATTGTCCAGAACAAGCGATTTCTTTAAAAGAAAATAAGAGGATTGTTCGTTTTACACCCCCTCGACCTGAATAAATCTATATAAAATTTCCCCAATTAAGGTGTAGAGAATTTCTCTATAATTAGAATCTTTTTTTTTCCTTTTTTTATTTTGGCTATTTAGATGTAATCAATCTACAATTGCATAGGCATTACCAAGTACTACCGCTCCTCGCTCTGTTCGCATTTGAATTATGTAGCGGCCATTTTCTTTCCAACCTTCTGTTGTTAAAGTTTCTCCCGGGTAAACTTCACTTGTAAACCTTGCTTTGAATTCTTTAAAACGAGTAACATCTCCATCGCAAAGACCATAAACTATCGCTCGTGTGGCATAACCATAGGTACAGAGTCCGTGAAGGATTGGCTTAGTGAATTTTCCGCTTCTCTTAGCAAATTCAGGATCTATATGTAGTGGGTTTAAATCTTGATTTAACCTATATAAGGCAGCTTGATTGTCATTAGTTTTATATGCTATACTAAAATCAGGTTTAACCCCTTCAGGAGGATTTAGCGGTTCTGCTTTCGGCCCACTTTCTCCACCAAAACCCCCTTCACCAATATAAAAATGAACATATTTAGCATCAAACACTTTAGTACCATCAGCAGTCGTACCTGTCATTTTCGTATGAATAACTGCTGCTTTTCCTTTATCATAGATATTTTCACATACTCCTACTACTTTTATTTCGCCCGCTTTGGGAAAGGGTTTATAAAGTTTAATCATTTGTTCTCCATGAATAAAACGAGACCCATCAATTCCCTTTTTACTATGTCTTGGGAATCCTATCCCCGCAACAATGCAAGCATAACTAGGAAAAACTTTTAGACCACCTTTAGCTCCTTCATAAACAAATGATAGCTCGTCAGGCTGAGCACCAATCCCTAAGTTATAAAGTATTACATCTTTCCAAGAATATGTAAAAGTTCTTTCCTTAGTTTCTTTTCCTATAATCTCTAAATCCAAACTTGTCATTTTAATCACATATTAAATTTACATATTACATTTAAACATTTTTTAATTAAATTATAATTCTAATAGTTTATTAATTATTTCAATTCTATATTTAGAATAAAACAAGTTATATACTTCTTTTTGGCGTAAATATGATAGAAGGTTTAATTTTATCATTATTAAGAAATCCTTCAGCTTCAACAATGTTCCCATATTTTTCTTGTAATTGTTCCATTGATCCTACATCAAGAGCGTACATTGGACACGCTTCAGCGCATATTGTTTGTTGACCTTTCTCCAGCCGGTCTAGACAAAGATCACATTTTTCCATTTTTGAATTTAATTCAATACTGAATTGTGGGGCTTCCCACGGACAGACTTTTAAGCATTTAAACCCACATTCGTCTTTTCCAATACATTTTTCGCCATCAACTATAACGATTCCATCTTTCTCCCTTTTCGTTATAGCGCTTGTGGGACACGCCTTCACACATGGAGGATCAGCACAATGATTGCATGCAATAGCTAAGTACGATAGGAATAAGTTAGGAAACTTTCCTTTTTCAATTGTATTAATTCTTATCCAATTTATTGGTCCAGCAGGTGTATCGTGCCAATCCTTACAGGCTACAGCACAGGTAAAACAACCAGTGCACCGTGTTTGATCAAAATAAAAACCCATTTGAGTCATTATTTTCCCTCCAATTGTTCTTTTTGGTATAGTTCTACCTCTACTAATGAACTATTTAAAGGAAAAGCTCCTCCTGGAGAGTAACTATCCTGCGTTAAAACATTAGCACACCCTCCAAGATCAACAGAGTCTTTATTCGGCTTATACCACGCTCCTTGATAAACGCATACTACTCCTGGACTAATGCGTTCTGTGACTTTTGCATGAATTCGTATTCTACCTCGATTATTATAAACATCTATTAAATCTCCATTTTTGATATTACGGACTGAGGCATCAGTTGGATTAATCCAAGCAGCATGGGGCTCTATTTCTTCCAACCATGGAATATTATGGAGAGATGAGTGAGTGCGTCTTTTATTATGAGGTGTGATTAATTGCAATGGGTACTTTTCTGCTAAGGGAGAATCATAATGCTCGTCATGACTAAAATACTTAGGAATAGCTGGTATAAGTGGATTGTTTTTCTCTGCTATGTGTTCACAATAAATTTCAATTTTTCCTGATAATGTTGGAAAAGGATTATTTTCTGGATCCTCAATATGTTTTTTAAAAGCCACAAAGGGCTCTTCTACTTTAACCTTATAATACCCCTCCTTTTTCATTTTATTGTAGTTTTTTATATCTTTACGTGGAGACGCAAATATTCGCAAAATCTGGTCTTCAGGTAAGAATAGAAGACTGGTTTTGATTCCAAGTTTCTTAGAGAGTTCCCGACATATTTCTAAATCGGATTTAGTTTCAAAACGTGAATCGATCGCTTTGTTCAGATAAATATAATAAGGTGATCCAAGCCAAGGCACTGCAATATCATCCCGTTCCATAAATGTGTTAGCTGGTAAAATGATATCCGCAAATTTAGCTGTTGGATTCATAAATTGTTCGTGAGTAACTATAAACTCTAGCGATTTTAAAGCTTTCACTCCTTTGTTTACGTTACCATATTGATTAAGGCGATTTGTACCACATATATAAGCCATTTTTATATCTGCAGGATAACCTCCTTTAGTCCCTTGTAAAATTAAATTGTAATAATCGTTAAAATGTACTCGTGTATTTGCCGGATTTGTTCCGCCTCGAAGTTTATATAGCGCATCTTTACGAGGTGGAGCGTTAAAATCAACAAGATTATCTTGAGGTCTAGGCTTTTTGGGTTTTGAAGTTTCGTCGTTTTGTTTAATAGGTCCTTCTTTCTTTTTACCTGTTGAACCTACGCTCTCCCGGCTCGAATATGCCCTCATAAAACCAGAAGCATAACCTCCATTTATTCCAATGTTACCTGTAATTGCGCATAAAACGTTAGCTGCCCTCGAATATTGTTCGCCAAATGCAGTTCTCGCAGGTCCCCACCCCGCAATCAGGGCTGCTGGTTTATTCGTAGCATAATCACGAGCTAGGTTTATGATTGTTTTTTCTGGCACAGTTGTAATCTTTTCAGCCCATTTAGGTGTTTTTGGTTGCCCATCTTCGCGACCAAGCACATATTCTTTATAGACATCATATCCTACCGTATATTTATCTATAAATGGTTGGTCTTGGAGATTTTCAGTTATTATTACATGAGCCATTGCTATTAGCATCGCAGTATCAGTACCCGGGCGGATGGATATCCAATCATTTGCTAAAACAGCTGCTGAATCCGTAAAAATAGGATCAACAGCTATTATTTTAATTCCTTTTTCTCGAGCTTTAGCCAACCATAAACTTGTTCCTGGATCCCATACTGTATTGGCAGGATTCCAACCCCACATAATTATTAAATTAGAATTTAGCAAATCGTCACGAGCGTTTCCCGTCATCATAGTCCCATATGTTGCCATTGAGGCAAAGAGAGCCCCTTCATACGAAGGTATTCCCCACATGCGAGTATAACCCCCAATTTGGTTTAACATCAATCCAACTGGTGTAACGCCATGGAGCATTCCTTGATTTCCACCCCCAGGGACGAACAAAATTGCTGAGTTGCCATACTTCTCTTTTATTTCTAGAATTTTAGAGGCTACATGGTTTAAAGCTTCTTCCCATGAGATTCTTTCGAATTTACCTTCACCACGTTCTCCAATGCGTCGCAGAGGATATTTAAGCCTTTCTTCAGAATATACGCGTTGTCGATACGCTCTCCCTCGTGAACACGCCCTTAACTGTGGTTCTTTTTCATTATCTGTTTCGATTCGCGTAATTTTTCCGTTTTTTACGTGAGCTTTAAGGACACAACGACCTCCACAATCGTGACAACATCCCGTGTTTATTATTCTTTCAAAATTTTCATCCATCTCTGCTGTACCATCTTTCATTTTTGTTATCACTAAGCATATTTCTAATTAAAATTACGAATTATTTATGCTGATAAAAAATTTATTGAGATCCGATTAGATACATTAATCCCTCAGAGAGGTAGGTCTGCCAAGCAATGTATTCATGCCCTCCAGGGAATTCCTTATAAAATTGAGTATATCCTTTTTTTTGAAGCATTTTGTGAAAATTTCGAATAGGTTCAATTGCTCTTGTTTCGAGATTACCTACGTTTAAATAAAATTTCAAATCTAATTTTTCTTCCTGTAAGTATTGTTTTGTAAGCCACTCTTCTTCTTCTTCTTCTTCTTTACTCCACCACCGCACATAATCATCTCCAAAAAACTGTAGACTATATTGAAACCAAGGAATACCCGGATACCATTGGTAATAACCGGATTGTGAAAGTACGTTCCTGAACATTTCAGGGTGTTTAAATCCAATAAAAGAAGCTGCTAATCCTCCTGAGCTACTACCAACTAATACTGAGTGTGCCGGGTCAGAGCTTATGTTATAATTCTCATGAGCCCATGGCACTAATTCTTTAACGATAAATTCTGTAAATTGTGGTTGACAAAGTAAATCTTTTCCTCTACTATACCCACTGTAATTATGGATAAAAATTGCAACACTCGGTGGAATTTTATTTTCGGCATGCAAATTATCCAAAATTTGTGGAGCTTTAGTAAAATCAATAAAAGCCTTTCCATCAAAAATAATTAGTAAATGCAATGGCATATCATATGAATCAAATTTATCTGGAGTGTATACCCAAATTTTCCTCTTTGTATTTAATATATTACTGTGAAAATCCACAGCATTCAAATTACCAGGGATTACATTCTGTTTTTGTTCTACCCAATCTATAGATTGCACATCTGGTGTTTCAAGCACAGAGTAATCAACAACAAATTTTTGCCCTTCTCTCCTATATCTTTGTGTAAACCTTTTAGGATTATACGGATCGGGTGTCAAAGTATCCCAATTGTCCATTAAATTATCATAAAACCGGGGGAATTTAAGTGAATTGTTTTTACTGATTGTATAGATCGTTCTTGTTCCGTTTAGAACTACAAAACTCTTATAAAGAATATCTGTATCTTCAATTCGCTCACAAATATTGTTCGTTACGACATCATCTTGATTGGCAAGTGAACAAATCACAACCGCATTTTTCGTATCTTTATCTGCTTGAACAATGAAAGTTACAAGTTTATGACTTTTGTCCTCGAGTATTGGTTCAATTAAGGGCGTACCGATTTTTTTTATTTTACTCCAGAAATTCTTTAACGCTGAATTATTTCCCTTTACTAATTCTTTTTTCAGCTCTGATATTGTAGAGCTTGTTAAATTCTTTATTTTTTCCATTGTTTTAATTAAATGTGGATTTTTTAATAAAACCTTAGTAAAGTCCTAAAGCGATTTTTTTTAATGTAATTAGTCATTTTGAATAATTGTTAATTTTAATTTAATAATAGTCAGCTTAAAATCTATTTAAAATGGCAGAATCTAAAGCCCTGATTTTCCAGATTCAAAAGATGTCCACTGAAGATGGACCCGGAATTAGAACAACGGTTTTTTTTAAACAATGCCCATTAAAATGTATTTGGTGCCACAATCCAGAATCTATTCTGAAAAAAAAGCAGTTAGAGTGGTTTAAACATAAATGTATAGGTTGTAAAATCTGCATTGAAACATGTCAGCCGGGAGCATTAACACTCGATGAGGATGGAATGCATATCGACAGAGATAAGTGCAATAGTTGTGGATTGTGCTCAGAAGAATGCCCTAGCACCGCTTTGCATATGTTTGGAGAATTATGGGATTTAGAGGATTTATATTACGAAATTCAAAAAGATAAAGTCTATTATACCCAATCTCATGGCGGTGTTCAAATCCCGTGGTTAATACGCAATTACTATTTCCCGTCATGATTTCCATGATTCCTACATGCATTCCAGATCCTGCTGAAGCGCACTGTCTATCAATAAAAAACGACGGAACATCATAAGGAAAACCTGCTAAGAATAGAGGACCACGGCCTCCATATGTCCAATTTTCTAATACTCCTGAAGCAACTCCTATTGATACTTCCTCAATGTCTTTTTTCTCTATTCCTTTTTTTGCTAATTGTCCATCAAAAAATTTCATTAGTAATTCAGCAAGGAGTTCATCTCCTCTAATCTCACCAAAGACATCCCTGTCAGGTTGAGTTGGTCTTGAACGAGAAAAAGCAGTACGAGCATAATCAATTAACCACACTTCTTTCAAGCCTAATTCGCCTATTATTTTAAATTTTAAATTAATTGAAGTAAAATGTTATCTCACTTTTTAAAATAAGGAGTTTTTTGAGCTGGATCTTCTTTCTTTTTATAATGGTTCCCAAAAAGATACCCTATAATTACCCCAACTAATACGTACAGTATCGAGTAATTCACTAATAAGAATAGTTGGTATTGTAAAAGGAGAAGAACATCAAATCCATATACTGATATAAAATAAAAAATCCAATCAAAGAAACCTATTACTAATAATGATAAAATTGAACTTGTCAATCCAACAATTACACCTGTTTTAATGTGCGATTGGTATTCTTTTCTATATTTAAATGTGAAAAAGAGTCCAATACAGCTTCCAATAATTAAAATTATGTCACCCATAAAGAAAAATCCAGTGGGGAGAATCAAGAACAAAACGTTAGTTATTAAGACACTTAATAAAACTCCAATTACCATGCTATATCTTTGGGCAAATCCAGAATAAGTCTCAGCAGCCATGCAATTTTTCACCAAGTTTTTCAAATAGTATTGATCTTAATTGTCTCTTACATAAAGAGTTTTTTGAATAAGGCTTAGGAAAATTTTTTGGGGTTAAATATTATTGAGGGTTTAAATTTATCATTAGAACTAAAACCCTCAGTTTCCGTGTTATAAATATACTTTTGTTTTAGTTCCTCAATTGGACCTTGTCAAAGTTATCGTTACTGTTTTCTTTCATAATTTTATAATCGTTAAGCAGCAATTTTATATTTTTTCATAACCCTATTAATTAAGGGAAAGTAGTAATTTAACTGAAGAAGAAATATTATGACATGTATTAAGTTAAAACAAATTTAATGAAAAGTGAAATTAAAAATGGGAATGTTAAGTGGAAAAGTCGCCATTATAACAGGCGCTGGTCGCGGAGTTGGTCGAGAAGAAGCTTTAGCTATGGCTAAAGAGGGATGTAATTTGATTATAAATGATCTCGGAGCCGGAGCCGCTGATTTAGATAAAGAGACGAAAATTGCTGATGAGATTGTCGAAGAGTGTAGAAAGATAGGCGTAAAAGCGATTGCAAATTACGATTCTGTGGTCGATTACAACAAAACTAAAAGTATGATAGACCAAGCTATCTCAGAATTTGGTAAATTAGATATTGTTGTAAATAACGCCGGGATTTTACGCGATAGAATGATTTTTAACATGACGGAAGCTGAATTTGACGATGTTATCGCAGTTCATTTAAAAGGAACCTTTAACTTAACCCGACATGCGGCAGTTTATTTTTGAAAAATGGGAAAAAAAAATCCTAAATTAAAGAATTTTGGTAGAATTATTAACACCGCATCCGACTCTGGATTGTATGGGAATGTAGGGCAATCAAACTATGGTGCTGCTAAATCAGGTATTGCTACTTTCTCAGTAATCGTGGCTCGTGAATTAGTTAAATATACTACTGTAAATTGTGTCGTTCCAAGCGCTAGAACTCGCATGACCACTGATTTAGCTCCAAATTTAGCTGAAAAGATGAAATCTCAAACTAAAAAAGGTTTTGACATTTTTAACCCGTCTCATTTCGCTCCTTTAGTCGTATACCTTGCATCCGATGCCGCTAAAAAAATTAACGGAGAAGTTTTCAAAGCTATAGGCGACAAGGTGTGGATCTATCGTGGATGGCGTGCTGTTAAAATGATAAATAACAATGGGATTCCGTTTACACCTCAAGAATTGGACGATCGAGTTAAATCAGAACTAATGAAAGGTTTACCTTCAAAAATCGAGGGTGCTGTATCTCATGACACCTTACTAAGTTAATATTTTAAAATCTGATAGAATAATTTCGAATTAACATTTAATAAAATTAAATTAGCTCGAACAATTTTTTTATTTAAAATTAGCTTAAAATCAATATATTATGGCAGAAACTAAAGCCCTAATTTTCCAGATTCAAAAAATGTCCACTGAAGATGGACCTGGCATTAGAACAACGGTTTTTT
>JAHLWV010000308.1 GCA_019057735.1 Promethearchaeota archaeon
GGATAAGGGATTTTCCAAACGGCAATTTTTTCTGAACAAGAACAATTTGCATTGACTTTATTACATTTGGGACAATATTCCGTGCTTTCAGGAATTACTTCTTTATAATTTTTTCTTAAATTACTATTTTTATCCAACCAATTTCCGGGAGTTTCCCAAGAATCATTTTCTTTTGTTATAGGGGTCAGATATGCCATTTCACCTGATCCTTCTGAATTAAAAGTCCTTGGGAATGCACTATTTTCCAAGATATATACGCTGTAAAATTCTTGTCCACAATTACGACAGAAATAGAGCGGAAAAGATGGATTCTCGCATATTTTACACTTTAAATCTCCATCTATGCTTAAATGAGGTGTTGATGTTAAAGCCTCTTTAGTTAAACACAAATATAATTCTTGCCCTCGAGTAAAAAATACGTGCAATTTTGGTACGAGCAACGGTCTTAACTCGTTTTGAACGGTGATTTTTGCTATTGTTCCTAATAAAAAGGCTGCTTTAAGCTCTCTAAGACAGATTTCAATCGATTCGTTGCTCCTTACATCATTCTTATACTCTTCAGCAAGTCTCTTAAGAGCCTTTGCTTCTTCCTTTAATGCATTCCTTAGAAATATTATTGTTGGATGTGTTTGAAATAATTTACCGAGAGCTTCAGGCTTGCGCTCGTTTGCTTCTAAAGGTCGATCTAACAATTTTTGGGCAATAGGAATAATTGAACTAAAAGTACCATCAAAATCAATTAAATTCTCGTTCGTAATTGTTATATTTGAGGGTAAAGGAAGAATTTCTTCCTTGGGAATATCTAAATTTACATAAGTTGCTTGAATCAAACTCGAAGGTTCGAAATTCTCTCCAAATATCTTCTCGGCAAACTCAATAATAGAAGCGGTTCCTCCAGACTTCTTATTGTCTTGAATTGTAGCACTGGTTCCAATACATCGAATTTTTTCTCGAGTATGCGTTTTTTCTTTTAACCTACGGATGAGCCCTGCAACATCGGCTCCTGAGTTTCCCGAATAAGTGTGAATCTCGTCAAGAACTAAATATTTCAAATGTCCCTTATGTCTTTCCGGAAATAAATCCTTATCCTCGAAACGAGTTAAAATTAAATCGAGCATTACATAATTCGTAAGTAAAATATCAGGCGGTGTATCACGAATTTCCTTCCGAGAAAGCAGCTCACAGTCGTATGGCGCATCAGTTTTTCTCCTCTTTAAAAGTCCATGTTTTTCCAGTTGGCTTAAACCTTCGTCTCTCGTGTAGGCAGTGTCTCCAGTATATTTCGCAACTTTTAATCCCGTTCCATTTAAGGCTTTTGTTATATTTTCGTATTGCGAGTTGGCAAGAGCATTCATTGGGAATATAACAATCGCTTTTATCCCGTCTAACCCTTGACCTTTCATTTCAAGACAAGTATTAACTATAGGAATCCAGAAGCACATACTCTTTCCAGAACCCGTTCCAGTTGATACAATAATGTTCTTTTTTTCGATACAAACTCGTTCAATCGCTTCTGATTGATGTTTATAAGGGTTAATATCAAAAATAGTTGGTATTTGGGTATTAATTGCTCCTATTTGAACGAATTTTTTCAAGGGCGTTCCTTTCTCGAATTGGAAATTCAATTCAATCAGCGGATCTTTATATAAAAGATCTTCTTTCTCCATTTGTCTATCAACCCACTTTTGGATTTCAGGGTTTTGGAACTTCTGGAATGTTTTCACAAAGTTTTTATAGGTTTTTTGAAGGTGATCAGCAATGAGAAAGATGTTTTGGGGTTTTTGGGCTGTCGATATTTTACTCATTTATTCAAACAACTCCTTCTGTTTTGAGAATTTATCATAAGCTCTTAAAATCAATTTTTTAGTGTAATATTCATCATACTTTTCGAGATCATACTTTTTTTTCACATTAAATGTTTCTAATATATATATTAAATCATTTCTATTTAAATTGTATAAACAAGCAAAAATTCCATCTAAGTCAGCAATAATATTTAATCTATCATTAGTCCAACTAAATGGTTTGCCTTCATACCCTAGATCTTCCGCAAAATCTTTTAAATCATATGATGTATAAACAAGTTGAAGAATATAAGACACAATTAATTTTTTTAAAGTTATATTATATTTCTTTGGGCTAATTACTGGTAGCTGTTCGACAATGAAAAAATTTAAATTAGAGCCAGATATTTTTTGTCTTACAATATAATCAAAGACATAAGAATTCAGATTAGCTAATAAACAACATAGTTCTTCTGACTCTCGATTTGATAAAATTAACACAATTTTATTTGAAATTGCCACTCTTGGAACAATAGTAGAGATAAAAGTTCTTTCATTTGTCGCATTAGTGATATCTCTAAAACCAATAAACCATTTGTAATTATATCCTTCGGGGATCTTACTCTCAACTTCACTCTCATTAATCCAATAAAGAGGTATGTTATAAAAGTGGGGATCTTTATGTTGCTCATCAGTTATCGACTTAGAATTTTGCTGTAAACCTTTTCCAAAATATGGAATATTATAACGGTGATCATAAATCCATATCATTTTTCCACTATATAATGGTGAGTATATATTTTCATCTTGATCTATCCACTTTCCCCCTATTGATTTTTCTTTTAGAGGTTTTGTTTTAATCTGGATTAATTTTTCTTTGGTTAGAAATAAATCAGAATCATTTGACATATGAAA
This sequence comes from Promethearchaeota archaeon, assembly GCA_019057735.1. The sequence continues at coordinate 2,700 of JAHLWV010000308.1, forward strand.
TAATGTTTTAAAATTTATTTCCCAAGGATTATTAATAATCTTATCTGATTTCAAATCTCTTTTAATTAGTATTTCAGCAAGCGTATACAAATATCTTAACAATTCGGCATCTTTTTTAATTCTAAATGCTGGACATGTGATTGTATTTGGATTAAACAATTCAAAATCCCTTTGTTCAAATGGGATTAAAATATGGTTATCAGGTAATTTTTTTATATTTTTTCTTAGATTTTCCTTATCCTCAAATATAATCGCTAAACATTCTTGAATCTCTTGAGGATCAAGAGTAAAAAAAGTCATTGGTATGATTTCTTGAGATATTTCTTTTCCACCTAAACTTATAAGTGAAAATCTGAACATCTTATGTATATCAAATAGACCTTTTCTATTTTCAAAATCAAAAATACTAAGAATTGATTTGTTATGTACAAATTCTCTAAATAATTCTTGCATATAATAATTCATTATGAGTCCAGTTGGAGCAATTATACCAATATAACCTTTAGATGAAATTAAATTCCAAAATCTTTCAGTAAATAAGGAGTATTTATTCAAAGTACCTTTCGCTGAGAGATTGAATAAACCAGATTTTACTATAAAATGTGATTTTTTTTTTAATTTTAGCCATTTATTTTTATAAATATTATATAAGAAAGTATCTTTTTCTTTTAAATTCTTAATTAATTTTCTTCTCTCAGATTGATTTTTAGCTTCAACTATTTCTCTACTAAGACTTGCAAAAAATTCTCTTTCTATTAACTGCAAAGTATCCCAGGGAGGATTGGATAATATGCAATCAAAGCCTCCTCTCTCAGATGAAAAAACCTCCGGAAATTCGATATACCAATGAAAAAATTGATTGTCTTCTGCAATTTTTTTTATATCCATCATTAAACTACTCAGTTCTGGATCAGCGATCTTTTCCCTTAGCTGCTCAATTGTCGTATATCTTGGAATTTCTCCTAAGGCATTTCCCTCGAATGGCCAAAAATATGTAGAAGTCCAAATATTAGCCTCATTTAGAGCTTGTTGATAATTCTCATTTTTCCTTAGTTCATAATACTTTTTTTCTTTTTCTATGATCT